>CADBPP010000197.1 GCA_902796565.1 uncultured Eubacteriales bacterium
GCATCTGTGCTCGGTCCCGGCCTCCGCGGAAAGGAATCATTCATGTCAGATAACGAGAGAAGAATAGGAACGATATCCTGCGGCATCCGTATGCCCATCATCAGGGAAGGGGATGACCTTGCCACCATCGTCACGGACGGAGTCATCGAGGCCTGCAAGACCCCCGGATTCGCCCTCAGGGACAGGGATGTCATCGCTGTGACGGAATCCATCGTGGCCCGCGCCCAGGGCAACTACGCCTCCGTTGACGATATCGCGTCGGACATAAAGAAGAAGTACGGGGACAATACCATCGGAGTCATTTTCCCGATACTTTCAAGGAACCGCTTTGCAGTATGCCTCAAGGGCATCGCCAGAGGCGCCTCAAAGATCGTTCTGATGCTCAGCTATCCTTCCGATGAAGTCGGGAACGCTCTATTGAGCTTCGATCAGATGGATCAGGCGGGGATAGATCCTTACCGCGACATCATCACCCTGGCCCGCTACCGCGAGCTCTTCGGAGTCAATCCCCATGAGTTCACCGGCGTCGACTACGTACAGTACTATTCCGATCTCATCACGGAGAACGGCTGTGAGGTGGAAGTCATTTTCGCCAACGATCCCAGAGTCATCCTGGACTATACCAAGCATGTTCTCTGCTGTGATATACATACAAGGGTCCGTACCAAGAGGCTCCTCAGAGAAGCGGGCGCCGAGACGGTCTACGGTCTCGACGACATCCTTACCGGGAGCGTGAACGGTTCGGGATACAATGAATCCTACGGGCTTCTGGGCTCCAACAAGTCCACGGAGGAGAAAGTAAAGCTCTTCCCGAGGGACTGCCAGGGACTGGTGGAGGAGATCCAGAAGAGGATATCTGAAAAGAGCGGAGCCAAGGTGGAAGTCATGGTCTACGGTGACGGTGCTTTCAAGGATCCTCAGGGAAAGATCTGGGAGCTGGCCGATCCCGTGGTATCCCCGGCCCACACTTCCGGGCTGGTGGGAACACCCAACGAGCTCAAGCTCAAGTACCTCGCGGACAATGATTTCGCGGCTCTTTCGGGAGATGAGCTGAAGAAGGCGATCTCCGACAGCATCCGTACCAAGGACAGGGACCTGAAAGGACAGATGGCCTCCGAGGGCACCACCCCCAGACAGCTCACGGACCTTATCGGTTCCCTGTGCGACCTGACCAGCGGTTCCGGAGATAAGGGCACGCCGGTGGTCCTGATCAAGGGCTACTTCGACAACTTTACAAATGAATGATCCGTAACGGAAGCGGCGCAGAGCCGCTTCTTTTTTTCCGCAATAAAAAAGAGGCGGGATATATCCCGCCCGATGCCTTAAAATCTACTGTTTTTTTCCGCATTTCTTGCAGAACACCGAGTCGCCGTCGATGGGGGTCCCGCAGTACTTGCAGTAGACATCTCCCGCGCTTTTGCCCTTAAAAGCTGAAGCCGCCTTCGCCACCGTCTTTGCCACGGCTGAGGACGTGAGATCCGTCAGCTCCTCCAGCTTGTCGGAATTGTCCAGGATGGCCTGGGTCTGCCTTCCGAGGGTCTGTGACGCGATGTCCTGCAGCCTGTCGCCCTTTTCATCGAGGATGTTGCCGATGGTGTCGATGGCCGCGCCGGCCATGTTCTCACCGGTCTTTCTGATGTCATCCTTTGCGATGTCCGTGGCATATCTCACGGACTTTATCTGCCTTGCCAGCATCCTGCCCCTGAGGGCGGGGGAGAACATCATAAAGACGGCGAATACGAATATGGCGATACCTACTAAGATCATGATTACCGGAACTGCGTGAAAAAAAGCCTGATGCATGTTTGATCCTCCTGTTATCCCGATTATATACTTCTCCGGGCATACATGCAACACTTTCGCGGCAGGGAGTCTTCCGGAGGAGGATTCATTTTAGCAAAGAAACCGCCAATGTCTATTTAACTGGCGCATGAGGTGTTATAATATACGGGTGAATGGGAAATGATATATTTTACCGTTTCTTATTGACTTTGGCATTCTGTGTGCTACAATATTATTAGCACTCAGTAACACGGAGTGCTAATAAAAGAAATCTTTCACTTCATATAATTTTTCGGGAGGAAAACAATGAAATTAAAGCCGTTGGGCGACAAAGTCGTTCTCAAAGTTGTGGAAAGCGAAGAGAAAACGAAGGGCGGGATCATCCTTACGGACAATTCCAAGGAAAAGCCCCTTCTCGCAACTGTCGTAGCCGTTGGGACCGGTGAGGTCATCGATGGCAAGAAGATCGATCTGGATGTCAAGGAAGGAGACCTGGTGATCTACAACAAGTTCTCCGGTACCGAGGTGCATCTGGACGACACGGATTATCTTATCGTAAAGCAGAGCGATATCCTCGCGATCTGTGAATAATACAGGAGGTATTTTCAGTTATGGCAAAAGATATCAAATACGGTGCCGACGCCAGAAAAGCTCTTCAGAGCGGTGTGGACAAGCTGGCGAACGCAGTTAAAGTCACTATAGGCCCCAGAGGAAGGAACGTGGTCCTTTCCAAGCAGTTTGGTTCCCCCATCATCACCAATGACGGTGTCACCATCGCCAAGGAGATCGAGCTCGAGGACATCTTCGAGAACATGGGCGCAGCCCTGGTAAAGGAAGTCGCCATCAAGTCCAACGACATCGCCGGCGACGGTACCACCGCAGCCACTATCCTGGCACAGTCCATCATCAGCGAAGGTCTGAAGAACGTTACCGCCGGAGCGAACCCCATCATCATCAAGAAGGGCATCGAGAAGGCGACAGAAGTCGTGGTCGATGAACTCAAGAAGGCCAGCAAGGCCGTTGAGGACAAGACAGCTATCGCACAGGTAGCAGCCATCTCCGCCAACGACGCGGCCATCGGCGAGCTTATCAGCGAAGCTATGGAAAAGGTCGGCAAGGACGGCGTCATCACCATCGAGGAAGGAAAGAGCATGAACGTGGAGCTGGACTTCACAAAGGGCATGCAGTTCGACAGAGGATACCTGTCAGCCTACTTCGTGACCGATACAGAGAAGATGACAGTCAACTATGAGAATGTATACATCCTCATCACCGACAAGAAGATCTCCAACATCCAGGATATCATTCCTCTTCTCGAGCAGCTCAGCCAGAGCGGCGGCAAGCTCCTCATCATCGCCGAGGATGTGGACGGAGAAGCCCTCTCCACCCTGGTCATCAACAAGCTCAGGGGAGTCCTTCAGTGCGTAGCCGTCAAGGCCCCCGGATTCGGTGACAGAAGAAGAGCCATCCTCGAGGATATCGCCCTTCTCACCGGCGGTACAGTCATCTCCGATCAGCTGGGAATGGATCTCAAGAGCGCCACGCTGGATACCTGCGGAAGAGCCACTTCCATCAAGGTCGACAAGGACAACACCGTTATCGTTGAGGGTGCCGGCGATCCCACCGCTGTGGAGCACAGACGTACCCAGATCAAGAACGAGATCGAGATCACCACTTCCAACTACGACAGAGAGAAGCTGCAGGAGAGACTTGCAAAGCTTTCCGGCGGAGTCGCAGTCATCAAGGTCGGCGCAGCCACCGAGACCGAGATGAAGGAGAGAAAGTACCGTATAGAGGACGCTCTCAACGCCACCAGAGCCGCAGTTGAGGAAGGTGTCGTCGCGGGCGGCGGAAGCGCTCTGCTTTCATCCGCAAAGGCAGTCGACAAGCTCATCGAGACCCTGGACGGAGACGAGAAGGTCGGTGCACAGATCATCAGAAAGGCCATCGAGGCTCCTATCAGACAGATCGCCTACAACGCCGGTATCGACGGAAGCATCGTCGTTGACAAGATCCTCACCGCCGATGACAAGACCTTCGGATTCGATGCTCTCAAGTTCGAGTATGTCAACATGTTCGACGCAGGCATCACCGATCCTACAAAGGTCATAAGAACTTCACTGCAGAACGCAGCCTCCATCGCGGCCCTGTTCCTTACGACGGAAGCCAGCGTCGCAGAGCTGCCCAAGCAGGAGACTCCGATGCCCGCACAGGGCGGCGGAATGCCCATGATGTGATCCGCTTTCAAAGCGGCAGGGACCCGGATTCCGGGTCCCTTTTTCTGTATCCGCCGATCTCTCCAGGCCCCCCCTCATCCGGGAGGGGAGGATAGGGGGGAAAAAAAAACCGGAGCAAGCTCCGGTGATCCTTCAAAGATGGCACGCCATACTGGATTCGAACCAGTGACCTTTCGGTTCGTAGCCGAACACTCTATCCGCTGAGCTAATGGCGCACTTTTTCAACGACCACTAGATTATAACCAAACGCGGCCGTCAATTCAATAGAAGAGAGCTCAATTCTTTATTATTTTTGTCACAGTCCCGCTGTATCCTCCATCCCGCGGGAGAATGCTTCCTGCAAAGCCTTTATCTGTGATCGTTTAAGGCGGATATGCCGATCGTGACTTCCTCCAGTACATCCAGAAGCATTCTGACCGTATCCAGGGACGTGAGCATGGTGGTGCCGTTCTGGGCTGCGGCGCGGCGTATGGCCACCCCGTCACCGTAATGCAGCCCTGAGCGGATCGCCCTTGTGTTTATGACATAGCTGACATAGCCTGAACGGATGGAATCCAGCACCTCCTCGCTGCCTCCTTCGCTGGGTTTGCGGCGGATCCTGGTGCGGATCCCGTGATTCCTGAGGACATCGCCGGTGAGGGTCGTGGCTTCGATATTGAAGCCCATATCGTAGAACCGTTTGATCAGGGGCACCGTCTCCGACTTGTCCTCATCCGCCACGCTCACTAGAACGGTCCCGTAGTTGGGGAGCCTGAGCCCCGCGGCGATCATGGCCTTGAAGACAGCCCTGTGGAGCTTTCTGTCATATCCGATCGCTTCGCCTGTGGATTTCATCTCCGGGGAGAGATACGCGTCCATTCCGTAGAGCTTCGAGAATGAGAAAGCGGGGACCTTGACGAAGTACGTGTCCTTTTCCTCGGGATAGATTTCACGGATCCCCTGTTCGTCAAGGGATACCCCCAGGATGGCGAGGGTACCTATGTCCGCGAGAGAGTAGCCTGTGGCTTTGGAAAGGAACGGCACCGTACGGGAGGAACGGGGATTCACCTCGATCACGTAGACATTTTCGTCGCGGTCCACTATGAACTGGATGTTGAAAAGGCCGACGATCCCGATGCCGAGCCCCAGCTTCTGCGTATAATCGAGGATGGTCCCCTTCACTTTCTCCGAAAGGCTGTAGGAGGGATAGACGCTTATAGAATCCCCGGAGTGTACTCCCGTACGCTCCACAAGCTCCATGATGCCGGGAACGAACACCCGTCGCCCGTCGCAGACCGCGTCCACCTCGACCTCCTTGCCTCTGATGTATTTATCCACCAGTACGGGCCTTTCAGTGTCTATCTCCACCGCGGTTCGAAGGTAATCCCTCATGGAGGCTTCCCCCGAAACGATCTGCATGGCCCTGCCTCCGAGAACGAAGCTCGGACGGACCAGGACCGGGTAGCCGATCTCCCTTGCCGCGGCGACACCTTCCTCTATGCCCGTCACGGCTCTTCCCGCAGGCTCCGGGATATCCAGTTCGATCAGCAACTTCTCAAACAGATCCCTGTCTTCCGCCCTGTCTATGGCGTCACAGTCCGTGCCGATGATCCTTGCGCCCCGCTCCTTAAGAGGCTCCGCAAGATTGATCGCGGTCTGTCCTCCGAGGGTGGCGATCACGCCTTCCGGTTCCTCGAGGCAGATGATGTTCATGACGTCTTCGGCGGTGAGGGGCTCAAAGTACAGTTTGTCCGAACAGGTATAGTCCGTCGATACCGTCTCGGGATTATTGTTGATTATGATGGCTTCGAAGCCCGCCTTTTTAAGGGTCTGAACTGCGTGTACAGTGGAGTAGTCGAATTCCACGCCCTGGCCTATGCGGATCGGACCGGAGCCGAGCACGATTATCTTTTTCCGGTCTGACACGGCCGACTCGTTTTCTTCCTCATACGTAGAATAAAAGTAGGGGATGTAGCTGTCGAATTCCGAGGCGCAGCTGTCTATCATCCTGTATACGGGGACTATTCCGTTTTTTCTCCTGAGGCTGAAGACCGCCTCTTCGCTCATAGCCCATATCAGAGCGATCTCCCTGTCGGAAAAGCCCATCCTTTTGGCTTCGTGCAGTACCGGGATGTCTCCGGGATGCTCCTTAAGGGCGGATTCCTCCTGTGTTATGTTCCTTATCCCCCTCAGAAAGAACCTGTCTATCCCCGTCAGGTCCGCTATGCTGCCGACATCGCAGCCCCGTCTGACAAGTTCCGCCACGGCGTACAGCCTGTCGTCAGTGCCGTTTGTGACATAGGTTTTCAGTTCATCCTCCGCCATGTTGTCAAATCTGGAAAGACAAAGGTGAAAGGATCCGTTTTCCAGGGAACGTATCCCCTTGAGCAGACTTTCCTCAAAGCATCTGCCCACCGCCATTACCTCACCGGTGGCTTTCATCTGTGTGGAAAGAGTGTTGTCAGCGTCGGTGAACTTGTCGAAGGGGAATCGGGGCAGCTTCGTCACCACGTAGTCCAGGGCAGGTTCGAAGGAGGCGGGGGTATTGGCCAGCTGTATCTCGTCCAGGGTCATGCCGACGCTGATCTTCGCCGAGACCCTGGCGATGGGATATCCGCTGGCCTTGGAGGCCAGAGCTGAGGAACGGGAGACCCTGGGATTGACTTCGATAACGTAATACTTCATTGAATTCGGGTCCAGCGCGAACTGTACGTTGCAGCCGCCCTCTATCTTCAGCGCCCGGATGATCTTCAGGGCGCTGTCTCGGAGCATCTGGTATTCTTTGTTGGTCAGGGTCTGTGAGGGGCATACGACTATGGAATCCCCGGTGTGGATCCCGACGGGGTCCAGGTTCTCCATGTTGCATATCGTGACGGCGGTGTCGTTATGATCCCGCATGACCTCGTATTCGATCTCCTTGTAGCCCTTTACGCTCTTTTCTATCAGTACCCGGTGCACGGGGGACAGTTCCAGCGCATGCTTCATCAGCTCAGTGAAGTCGCTCCTGCCGTAGGCGAACCCGCCTCCTGTGCCTCCCAGGGTGAACGCGGGGCGCAGTATGACGGGGAAGCCAATCCGCTCCGCTGTCATCAGTCCTTCCTCCACCGAGGAGGCGGTCCCGGAGGGGAGGGTTGGTTCTCCGAGGCTTTCGCATAGCAGCCTGAATTTCTCCCTGTCCTCAGCCTGCTCGATGGACTCCGCACGGGTGCCGAGAAGCTCCGCCCTGCATTCGGCGAGGACGCCCTTCCTCTCGAGCTCCATTGCGAGGTTGAGGCCTGTCTGTCCCCCTATGCCGGCCAGAATGGCGTCCGGACGCTCATAGCGGATGATCTTCGCCGTGTACTCCAGCGTCAGAGGCTCCATATATATCCTGTCGGCGACGGAGGTATCGGTCATGATCGTGGCGGGATTGGAATTGCACAGTATCACCTCGTATCCCTCCTCCTTCAGAGCCAGGCACGCCTGGGTCCCCGCGTAGTCGAATTCCGCGGCCTGCCCGATGACTATGGGGCCGGAGCCTATGACCAGGATCCTGTGGATATCATTTCTTTTCGGCATCGTATTCCTCCATCATAGCTGTGAAGCGTCTGAACATATATCTGCTGTCATTGGGGCCGGGAGATCCCTCCGGATGATACTGTATCCCGAAGCAGCGGTCCCGCAGGCAGCTCACCCCCTCCACGGTCCCGTCGAGAAGGTTAAGGTGCGTCACCGCGAGCCCGGTGCCGGCAATGGTGGACTCATCCACCGCGTAGGAGTGGTTCTGGGACGTGATGTCCACCTTTCCCGTCAACAGATCCTTCACAGGATGGTTCCCGCCTCTGTGGCCGAACTTCATTTTGTATGTTTTCGCGCCATAGGCGAGGGAAAGTATCTGATGTCCAAGACATATGCCGAATACAGGGACTTTTCCGAGAAGCGACCTCACTGCGGCGATCGTTTCAGGCACGTCCGTGGGATCCCCCGGTCCGTTGGATACCAGGACACCGTCGGGCCTGAGGGCCATGATCTCTTCAGCGGAGCTGTTCCAGGGGAGCACCGTGACGGAGCATCCTTCATCAAGAAGGGAACGGATGATGCCTTCCTTGATGCCGCAGTCGATGGCGGCCACATGCAGCCTCGCGTCTGCAGCGTCATAGTGCGATGCGGCACGGCAGCTGACCCTGGATACGGCGTCCCGCGGCATTATGTGATTCTTTATTTTACGCAGGCCTTCTTCAACAGGTGTCCCGGCGCCGGTCAGAAGGGCCTTTCTGCTGCCTCTGTCCCGGATCGACCGGTTCAGCCTGCGGGTATCCACGCCGAAGATCCCGACGACAGAGTATTCCTTCATGACCTCATCCAGGGTCTTCACCGACCGGTGGTTTGAGGGAACGGGGGTATATTCCCGGACGATCATGGCCCCGAGGCTCGGAGATACGCTTTCGTAATCCTCCCCGGTCATCCCGTAGTTGCCGATCAGCGGATAGGTCATGACCACCGCCTGGTCTGTGTATGACGGATCCGAAAGTATCTCCTGATAACCGGTCATGGATGTGTTGAATACGATCTCCAGTATCTTTTCGCTGTCCGAACCGAAGGAATA
>CADBPP010000198.1 GCA_902796565.1 uncultured Eubacteriales bacterium
ATCTCCGCCGAATGCACGGCTCCCCACTGCTCGTGGCCTCCGATGCGTTTGATGAAGAGCTTCGGTACGGGGTAGAAACTCAGCTCGCTGGGTTTTGTGACCAGCACGTCGCAGCTCCTCATGAGAAGATTCGTGGCATAGACGGCTTCAAATATATTTCTGTGCCAGAAGGCGTGGATCCCCTCCACTTTCCCGGTGAGAGCTCCTTCGGCAAAGGAGCGTGTGTCGGCCCAGTCGTCGAAGTGTGTTGCAGACAGTCCTGAGAGCTCTGTGATCTCCTTTGTAAGCTCGTCCCATACGTTCCTGTAGTCTCCGACATTCACGTACAGCGCAGCCTTTTTCTCCCGGATGGAGGGAAGCAGATGCTTTATGATCTCCCGGAAGATCTCCTTCTGGGCCCCTGCCCCTCCGATGGTGAGAAGGAACCTCATGGGAGCCCCGTCAGCTTTTCTGCGGATCCTCCTTTCACAGTCCTCCTCCAGCTCGAAAAGCAGCTCGTGATCCACGTAATGACCCGTATAGATCAGCGATCCCGGATCCATCGGGTTCAGTACTTCTTTCCCCTTCATGCCGTTGAGTATCCTGTAGCCCTGGTAGGCATAGTGGGTCTGCACGGTATGCAGGGCACCTTCGGAAAGGTGCAGGGCCATGGGCCAGTTGTCGGGGATGGCGTTCACCACATATTTCATCCCTGCATGGATCGCCGCCTGAGCGGGCCATACATGAGTCCCCACCACGGGGATGTCCCTGGGTATCTCGGAGAATACCGGTGCCATCAGTTCCGCGTTCTTCTGATCCGAGGCGTTGTAGCTTATCTTCCTGAAGCCCTCGTAGTTGATGGGCTCCCATACGAAGCGGTTGAAGAGCCTGCTCTTCTGGGAGATGCGGCTCCCCAGGGAATACAGGTCGTTCTGGGAGGCGATCACCTTCGTGCAGGTGGTCTCCGGGAAGGAATTGAGATCCATCCAGTAGGGGGAGTATCCCAGCGCATGAGCAGCGGAGGCCATGGCCATGGAGATGCGGTAATGGCCGAATCCCATGCGGATGTTGCCCACGATGATGCCCTTTTCGGTATCAAAGGGTATGTCACCGCTTCCTTCCGCTATCCTGATGTCCCTTACTCCAAGGATGTCACCTATGTATTCGTTTTCCGTGAGCTTCGCGGGATGGGATGCCAGGGAGTCGTCCCCGAACTTTCTGATGTACTTCTCTTTTGACTTCAGCGCAGCCTTGTAGTCCTTCGGGCTCATGACGTTCCCGAAGATTATCCTGGATTTGTCCTTCATGATATCTCCTTGTTCTTCTTTATGTCGATGCGGTATCTTATCTCGTATGTATCCCCGGATTCTCCCTCAAGGATGAGGGCCGCTCCCCCCGCTTCCCCGGTTGTCCTGACGAAGGTTCCCCCGGCTCCTCCTCTGAGTTCAAGAATATCCGGGCCCACGATCTCGAGGGGGCCTTCGGTACGGAGCCTTACGGAGCCGTTCATGAACATCAGCTGGCTGCCGTTCTCATCCACCGCCCTGACCCGGACCATGGACGCGTCGAAGCCCTTTTCCTCGCAGAGCTCCGTGTGTTCGCACTTAATGTCCAGCCCCCACTTTACGGAAGGACTTTTGGTCACTGATGCGGCGATGCGTCCGTTTTTCATTCCCTCGAAACGGTAGACGGTCACCTGCTGTCCCCAGTCACCGATGTAGCGGTTGTTCAGTTCCTCAGCGTCGGAGTACTTAAGGCCGAACAGAAGCGTGGCAAGAGCCGCCTTCAAAAGTATCTTCAGCGGCAGGCGGGTGTATCCGTTGAGGGCCGCGTAGTTCAGGATGTCTCCCGTGAGTCGGGCCTTCAGGGGAGGGAAGCCCTCCTGGGTCACCAGCCTCGCGCCGATGTAGTCGTCTATGAGGATGGGCGGATGGGCGAGGTTTCTGAATTCCCTCGATGAAGGAAAGAATTCCTTTATGAACACGTCGTTCTTGTACATCCGTACGCTGTCGCAGTTGGTAAAGATATATACCCTGCCGGCGTTTCCGGAAGGGTGTTCCCCGATGTTCATCTGGGAGCTTATGTGCAGTACCGTATCATCCTCTCCCTGGGATGAGTATATCCACGCCGCGTCCTTGGGATTTCGGTACATGTCCATCACTCCGTGGTAGCAGATGCGGTCACCGCTCCCGAAATCCATATGGGTGTTGTAATCCGCGAAGCACCATCCGAAGCTCCCGCAGATGTCCTCTTCTCCGGCGACGGCGTTAAGGACCCTGGCGTGCCTGAGGGCATGTTCCAGCCGGTGATCCTCGGCATCGAACATCTTCGTCGGGAACATATGTCCGTTGTATTCCGTGACCATGTATGGCTTTGACATGTCCGGGGTGACGTCTTTCTTTCTGCTGCAGCCCGGGGATATCCCGTCGTGGATAAAGTCGTTGAATGTATATACGTCTTCTATAAGATGGCTCTTTCTGATGCATCTTACGCCGGCGGTCTGTCTGGTGGGATCGAGGTTTCTTGCCGCTTCGTTGGTACGGGCGTACAATTCGTCGCAGTCGGCGGATTCGTTGATCCTGACTCCCCACAGGATGATAGAAGGGTGATTACGGTACTGAATGACCATGTCTTCTGTGTTTTTCACAGCCTGATCCTGCCACTCCTGTCCCCCTATATGCTGCCAGCCGGGTATCTCTGTGAACACCATGAGGCCTATCTCGTCGCAGCGGTTTATAAAGGCATGGCTCTGGGGGTAGTGGGATGTCCTTACCGCGTTCAGACACAGCTCGTATTTCAGTATGTCGGCATCCTGTCTCTGTACTGACTCCGGCATGGCGTATCCCACGTAGGGATAGCTCTGATGGCGGTTGAGTCCGACGATTCTGACCCTGCGGTCATTGAGGATGAATCCCCCGGGGGTGAAGACGGCTTTTCTGAAGCCGGTGACCACCGTTTTTTCATCTTCCCGGACGTCTTCTCCCGTGAGCACTGCCGTGATCTCATACAGCGCGGGCTGCTTTATGTCCCACAGCATGGCGTCCTCCAGCAGCATGGCAAGGGTGCATCTTTCGGTCTCATCGGGCGATATGTCCCTGCAGATCCTGATGAGGGGCCTGCTTTCCCCCTTTTTAGCTACCGAGGCTTCCAGCCTCATGCCCGGGGCAGCTCCCCTGAGCCGGGCCTCCAGACTGATCCTGACGGTCCCCGTAAGCAGCTCTGCCTCCCGATTTATCCCGATGACTTCAGAGGCGGCAAAGAGGTCCTCGATGCAGGCTTCGCTGCATACCTCAAGCTGGACGCCCCTGTACAGCCCTCCGTAGGTCATGTAGTCGATGACGAAGCCGAAGGGGGGCTGATCAAGGCTTTCCCTGCTGTCCACCTTCAGCGCTATGACGTTGTCTTTGCCGAATGCCGCGGCGTCCGTTATATCGGAGCTGAAGGCCGTATAGCCGCACCGGTGGGATCCCTTTGGGATTCCGTTCACGTACAGCTCACAGGCATGGGCGGCGGCTTCCACTGTGAGTATCAGCCTCCTGCCCGACCACTCCTCCGGCACTTCCAGGTGCTTTATGTAGCAGGAGACCGTCTGGTAACTGAGCTCGTCGAAATAGTCATAGGGGCTCTCCTTCACCGTGTGGGGGAGCCTGATACGCTCCATGCCGCCATCGGGGGGGGATGCCGTGAGCATCTCATCCGTGCATTCAAAGGAAAAAAGCCAGCCGTCATTCAGATAGTATCGTTGCCGCATTTTTATACCTTCCGTTGAAGAGAATAAATCTGTCGCTGATAAGCACAAACAAAAAACATGGACCGCTGATCCCGGATATTCTGAGAAGCCTTAATTAATTGCGCGCTCCGTGGCCATGGTCCACCTCGTCTGGCTGTGTTTTGCTTTAAATAATTATACCATCACTGAATATCGTTTGGCAAGGATGCTTTGGACGGAAGCGCAATATGCCTTCATTGCCGCAAAGTCACCCCAGTTCAGGCTCTTCGGTTCCTGTACGGGTATATATGTGATACAATCTTAAAAAAGGATGACAGCCTTCCGGCTCCTGCGGAAGGAGAGATCATTTAATGAACAGATCCCGGGGATGAATGCACTCATAACGGTCATTGTGACGGTGAAAATGCAGCGTCATGTCCTGGAAAGACCGGCTGGGAGGAAGCGTTTCCCCACCGGGGACAGAGGAGGATAAAATCATGGTCCCGAAAACAGAAAAGGCAGTTACGGACAGCATGGAAATGGAGTATTTCCGTTTCGGCACAGGTGATAAGGTGATGGTGATACTTCCGGGGCTGAGCGTACAGAGCGTGATGGGCTCCGCGGAAGCGGTGGCGGATGCCTACGGCTGCTTCAGCGACGATTTCACGGTGTACCTGTTCGACCGGAGGAAGGATATCCCCGAAAGCTACAGCATCGAAGACATGGCCATGGATACCCTGGATGCTTTCCATGCACTGGGCCTGAAGGACATCTTTCTGTTCGGAGCGTCCCAGGGGGGCATGATAGCCCTGCAGATCGCGGTGACGGAGCCGGATCTTATATGCCGTCTGGCCCTCGGTTCCACCTGCGCGTCGGAAGCGGACATCCGTACGGACGTGCTCGATAACTGGATAGCGCTCGCAAGGGAGGGGAAAAGGGAAGAACTGTACCTTGCCTTCGCGGAGGCTCTGTACCCAAAAGAGATGTACGAAGCCTACAGGGACACATTCATCCAGATGGCCCAGAGCGTGACGGATGAGGAGCTTGAGCGCTTTGTGATCCTTGCCCGGGGCATCGGAGGATTCGACGTTTCGGACCGTCTGAAGGATATAACATGCCCGGTCCTGGCCATCGGAGCAGGTGACGATATGGTGCTGGGGCCCGAAGGTACCCTTGCGATAGCCCGTGCCTTTGAAGGCAGA
>CADBPP010000199.1 GCA_902796565.1 uncultured Eubacteriales bacterium
ATGAAGGACTTCGGGTATGAGGCGAGATAGCCTTCGAGCCAGGTGATACCGGAGATATCCAGGTAGTTGGTGGGCTCGTCGAGAAGAAGAAGGTCCGGGCTCTGTATGAGCATCTTCGCCAGGGCCACCCTCATCTTCTGTCCTCCGGAAAGAAGAGCTATCTTCATCCCCAGGTCCCCTTCCGAGAAACCGAGGCCCCTTAAGGTGCCGGTGACGATGCCGCGGTAGTAATACCCCCTCTTCTCTTCGAAGGTCTCGCTCATGGAGGTGAATTCCGCCGTCAGCTTTTCCAGAAGAGCGGGATCGGAGGTCTCCTCCATCATCCTTCTTTTCTCTTCCAGGTCCTCCTCCAGCTTCATCACGTCGGAAAAGACCTTGAGGGTCTCGTCATAGATGGAAAGTTCCTCATCCAGGTGAAGGTTCTGGGAAAGATATCCTATGCTGGTCATGGAGCTTATGTATACCGAACCGGAGTCGGCTGAGAGCTCCCCGCTTATTATCTTAAGCAAAGTGGACTTACCGCTGCCGTTGAGGCCGATAAGTCCTATTCTGGAACCGTTCGTGATATTCAGATCGATGTCGTGCAGCACCTCCTCCGAGCCGAAGCTCTTGGAGATGCCCTTAAGCGTGATAAGCATCAGATGATCTCTCTTCTCCCGTCCAGTGCGTTGGCCAGTGTGGCCTCGTCGGTGTATTCCAGGTCAGCTCCGCTGGGAAGCCCCCTGGCTATGCGGGTGGTCCTGACTCCCAGGGGCGACAGCATCCTGGCGAGATACATGGCGGTGGTCTCCCCCTCCACTCCCAGGGATGTGGCCA
Organism: uncultured Eubacteriales bacterium; assembly: GCA_902796565.1. Lineage (GTDB taxonomy): Bacteria > Bacillota > Clostridia > Eubacteriales > Anaerofustaceae > RUG14186. Next base: position 817 of record CADBPP010000199.1, read on the forward strand.
GGATCACTTCCCTCACCTCGGGGGTGATCCTCTTCACCAGCTCCGTGATCTTAAGCTCCTCCGGGCCCACTCCATCCATGGGGGACAGGGCGCCGCCCAGCACATGGTACACCCCTCTGTAGCCGCGGGTGCGCTCTATGGCTATGACGTCCTTTGCCTGCTCCACCACGCAGATGGTGGAGTGGTCCCTTCCCATATCGGAACATATGGGGCAGGGATCCTGATCCGTGATGTTGTGGCAGACGCTGCAGTGACGCAGGTTCATCTTCGCTCCCGTGATCGCCTCCGAGAGGCGGGCGGGATAATCGTCATCGCAGTTCACTATGAAGTACGCGAGCCTCGCGGCGCTCTTCGAGCCTATGCCGGGAAGTCTGGAGAGCTCCCCGATGAGCTTCTGCATGGACTCGGAATAAACGGTGCTGTCCATCCTACAGTCCCGGGAAACCGATGCCGCCGGTGACGGATCCGATGCGGGTCTGGGCGTCGGCTTCGGCCTTTTCGATGACCTCGTTGACAGCGACGATGATCATGTCGGTGAGCATGTCCTTGTCATCGGGATTGAGGAGCTCGTCGTCGATCTCGATGGCGCGCAGCTTCTTGTCTCCCCCGTATACCACCTTTACGGCTCCTCCGCCGCTGGTGGCCTCATATTCCCTTGAGAGGAGCTCCTCCTGGGCCTTCTGCATCTCCTGCTGCATCTTCTGGGCCTGCTTCATAAGGTTGGCCATGTTGGGCTGCTGATTGTGGTATTTTGCCATTATTCATCCACCTCCTGTAGATCTTCTCCCAGTATAGCCATCGCCGACTCCATCAGGCTGCTCTTTTCGCTTCTGGGAGCCTCCGGCTCTATGATCATATCTTCCTGCCCCGAGGGAGCAATCGGGGGCACGTCCTTTTCTGAAGGCGGCACGTAGCCGGGATCCTCCCCGGGAGCCGCCTTTTCCGGCTGACGGCTCTGCTGCTTTTTAGGCGAGGCCGCTGCGGCGTTCCTGTTCTTCTTCGGTTCCTCCGTAAGGTGGAACATGACGCTCCTTCCCAGGTCCGAGGACACGGTCCGGTTGAGCTTTTCGATGCCCTCCTGAGCTTTGAAGAGGTCGATCATGTTTTTGCTGTTCCCCGTGGGATAAACGTACACGTCGTCCCCTGTGTAGTAGGCCACCTTCAGTTCGTCTATGACCATGCTGCAGAGGATGTCCCTCTCACGGTTCAGAAGATACTTCGACGAGAAGCGAAGGGACTCCGTGAGCTTTGCCATGACGTCGGGATCGTTCTCGGGTCCCGCGGGAGAATCCGCTTCCGGCGCGGGGGCAGCTTTGGGGACGCTCTCTGCTGCCGGGGGAGCCGCCTTCACCGTCTGTACGGGGGCCTCCTCCCGGGAAGATGCGGGCAAACGCACCGCGCCGGAAGAAAGGGCGTCGAGCCTGCTCTCCAGGATATCCACCCTTCTTGTAAGGGACACATAGTCCGTGAGCCTCTCCTTGTCGCAGAGCCTTAGAAGGGCCGTCTCGATAAGGTAGCGGGTATTCGTTATGGTGCGGGAATCGGCTCTCAGCTTTCCGAGCTCCTGCATGTATGAACCGAGAAGCTCATTGGTGACGTTCACGGAGGAACGCTTCAGGGAATCGAAATAGTCCCTGCTCTTAAAGAGCATGTCCCTGGGATTTGCCACGTTAGTATATATCATCAGGCTCCTGAAATATTCCGTCAGGGAGTCTATGATGTATTCCGTATCGGTGCCCGCTTCCAGAGCTTCGTTGAGGGAAGAGAAGGCTCCCGCGGGGTCTGAAGCCGCCACCGCCTCGCACAGGCGGAAGATGATATCCTGTCCCATGGTGCCCAGGACCTTTTCCACGTTCTCCAGGCTCACAGCACCGTCGGTGGAAGCCAGTACCTTGTCCGTAAGGGAGAGAGCGTCACGAAGGCCTCCGTCTGCTTCGGAAGCGATGATCTTCAGGGCTTCCGTATCGTAGGAGGCTCCCACTTCTCCCAGCACGTATTCCAGGCGGGACACTATGGCCTCATCCGGGACGCGGCGGAAATCGAACCTCTGGCACCTCGAGAGGATCGTCGGCAGGATACGGTGCACCTCCGTGGTGGCAAAGATGAAGATTATGTGCTCGGGAGGCTCTTCCAGCGTCTTTAAAAGGGCGTTGAAGGCCTCGGGGGTCAGCATGTGGACTTCATCGATTATGTATACCCTGTAGCGGGCGTTGGAGGGCAGGAAGGAGACGTTCTCCCTAAGCTGCCTTATCTCGTCGATGCCCCTGTTGGATGCGG
>CADBPP010000200.1 GCA_902796565.1 uncultured Eubacteriales bacterium
CCAGACGGAATGCATGGAAGATCTGCTGGATTACTGTGACGAGGAGCAGATCAATGCGCTGTTCGTTACGGTTCCTCAGGCAATTTCGGACGAGACAGTGCTGGGGCAGCTTAATGAGCTGGAGAGCCTCGTTCAGGAGCGGGGTTATGACTGCCTGGATCTGATGGATCCGGCTGTTACAGGCATCCAACCGGCAATTGATTTCTACAATGAACAGCACACCAACGTCCACGGCTCGCTGAAGGTTTCCAAGTATCTGGCAGATTATCTGGCCGAAAACTATGCCTTCACCGATAAACGCGGCCTGCCGGGCTGGGAGAGCTGGGACGAGTCTGTTGAACTCTATAACGACGTGATCGGACCGTACACGCTGCCCTTTGAACGGTGGCACGCCCGCAGAAGCTACAACCTGTCGATCCCGAAGCTGGACAAACTGAAGGTCGACGGACAGTTGATCACGGTATCCTGGGCGGAGACGGAAGGGGTGTATGGCTATGACGTTTACCGCAAAGCCGAGGATGAATATGACGGTTATTGGGTGTATGTCGCTACGGTGGAGGACGGACTCTCCCTTACAGACTGCGGCCTTTTTCCCGAGACGAAATACACATACACGGTGGTTCCCTACAGCTATGGGGAGGACGGCTCCGTACGGTACGGGAACTTTGACTACACCGGCGTTTCGGCCACGACAGGGGAGGAGAAAACTTGAACTATCAATCTGGTGCGTTTCTGCTGTTTTCCGCCGGTGTGATCCTCCTTTACTATCTCGCCGGACGGCGTCTGCAGAAATATGTTCTGCTTCTGGCAAATCTGGCGTTTTTCCTGATCGCAGGGCCGAAATACATACCGTTCATCCTGACCACGATGCTCGCGAGTTTTTTCGCCGGCATCCTCATCGGACGGATATACGAGAAAGAGGCAGCCGAGCTTGCCCAATGCCAGGATAAAAGCGAGAAAAAAACCATCCGCGCAAACTCGAAGAAGCGGGCGAAAAAAATCCTTCTGGGCGGGCTGATCATCACGGTCGGGCTTCTGGCCGTCTGCAAGTATTCCGGATTCGTCGTCGAAAACATCAACGCCATCTCGGCCCGGTTCGGCCTGGGACAGATCGGCACTTTCCGGATGATTCTTCCGCTGGGCATCTCCTTCTATACATTCATGGCGGTAGGCTATGTTCTGGATGTTTACTGGAAACGATTCAAGGCGGAAAAGAATTTCATTCTTTTCGCAGTATTCATCTCCTACTTCCCTCACGTCGTCCAGGGGCCGATCGACCGGTATGCCGCATTCAAGCCGCAGATCGAGAACGGAACGCCGTTCAGCTGCAAGAATCTGACCTGCGGGGCTCAGCTGGTGATCTGGGGTTTCTTCAAGAAGCTCGTTATTGCGGACCGCCTGGGCATTTTTGTGGATTCGGTATACGATCAATGGACTGAATATACGGGCGTGATCTTTGTTCTGGCCGCGGTGGTCTATGCGCTCCAGATCTACGCGGACTTCTCAGGCTGCATCGATATCGTTTCCGGCGTGTCCGAGATGATGGGCATCAAGCTGGCCCAGAACTTCAACCATCCCTATTTTGCGAAAAACATCGCGGAGTTCTGGCGCCGGTGGCATATGTCGCTGACCAGCTGGTTCAAGGACTATATCTACTTCCCGGTCTCCACCTCCCGGCTTGTCAAGAAAGCCAAAAAGCGCACAAAGGAAAATCGGGGCGTCAAGGCGGAGCAGCTTGTCGGGACGAGCATTCCGATCGCGGTCGTCTGGCTGCTTACCGGCCTGTGGCACGGCGCGACATGGGGGTATATCGTCTGGGGCGTGTATTATGGCGTTTTGATGATCCTGAGCAATGCCTTCTCCGACTTCTTCGCAAAGCTGACGGTAAAGCTCCGCATTAATCAGGATCTATTCAGCTGGAAGCTTTTCCAGATGGGCAGGACATTTGTCCTGACCTGCATCGGCAGGATCATTTTCCGCGCAGAGACGCTCCGGAAGGCCGGGGATATCTTTGCCCGCATCTTCCAAGGTTTCCAGCCCGGTAACCTTATGGGCGACAACTTCACCTCTTACGGTCTGGATGTGTATAACATCCTGCTGGCTGTTTTCGCGGTTTTTGTGCTGTGGGTCGTGGATATGATGCAGGAGCGGTTCTGCATTCGGGACGCTCTGGCCAAAGAGCATCTTGTATTCCGGTGGATCGTCATCATACTCGGCGTCCTGTCTGTATTGATCTTTGGCATGTATGGCCCGAGCTATGATGCGGCAAGTTTTATTTATGGACAATTTTAAGGAGGAACCATCATGGACGAACTGAAGACAAAGCTGGAGCAGGCATTTCCCGCGGTCGATTTCAACCGCACGGATCTGATCGAAGGCGGTGTGCTGGATTCAATCACGCTGGTCAGTCTGATCGCGCTGCTGGAGGAAGAATACGACATCGAGATCTCTATGGATTATATCATCCCCGAGAACTTCGAGTCGGTGGAAGCTATGTGGAATCTGGTGGAAGAGCTGAGCTGAAGGGCGCGTTCTGACGCCGGCATCCCCGGATGCGGCCATGTTTTGATGTGAAAGAGTTGGAAAAAGGCATTTCTGATGAATAGAATCCCGATCGTCGAGCATGTTTTTCAGCATGCTCTGGCAAACCCTGACAAAAAAGCGATCCTCTCGATCGACAGAGAAATCACCTACGATACGCTGGCGAAGACAGTAAACGCCTATGCCTGCTTCCTTCGGGACGCGGGCCTGGCGCCCCAGGGGATCGTCGTTGCGCGGGCGACGAATACCATCGACTATGCTGTTCTGTATCTGGGCGTTCACCTGGCGGGCGGCGTGATCTGCTCTCTGGAGAAGAGCTCTCCCGTGAGCACGATCACCGCGGTGGCAGACCAGGTCTGCGCGCGGCTCGTGATCGACAGTGAAGTCGAGGTCGACGGTCGGGGATGGAGACGCCTGAGGAAGACAGTCTTTGAGGACGCGGCGAACTATATGGATGCCGAACAGCTGCCGTTCCCGGATCTTGAGAGTTCCGCGGATATTCTGTTCACAACCGGGACCACCGGCGTGTCCAAGGGTGTGGAGCTTTCCCACAAAGCCCTCACTGCCACCGCGGAGAATCTCATCTGCGGCTGCGGGTACACTGAAGACATGCTTCTGGCGGTCCCCGGTCCTCTGAATCATGCCAACGCGATCCGAAAGCTGTACACCACCCTTATGATCGGCGGTACGGTATCTCTTCTCAACGGGCTTATGAACCTGCGGGCGTTCTTCAATATGCTGGATCTGCCCTATCAGAACATTGCCTGTTGTCTGCCGCCCGCCATGATCCGGCTGATTTTTACCGTGTCCAAGGACAAGCTGGGCGATTACGCCGATAAGATCTCTTTCATAGAGTCCGCATCCGCTCCGCTGCCCGAGGTGGACAGGCAGCACCTGTGCCGCCTGCTGCCGAATACCCGGCTCATTATCAACTACGGTTCCTCTGAAGCCGCGTCGTCTACCATGTATGACTGCAATGCGCTTCCCGGGCTTGTGAACTGCATCGGCAGGCCGATGCCCAACTCTGAGATCCTGATCGTGGATGATGACAGGAATATCATTCATTCCTCCATGGATCATATGGGTTTGATCGCCTGCAGGGGCGATGTCGTTATGAAGGGTTATATCAACGCGCCGGAGCTGACGAAAGAAGTCCTGATCGACGGCGTGCTTTATACAAACGATATCGGGTACATCGACAAGGATGGTTTCGTCTATATCATCGGAAGAAAGGGCGACGTGATCAACGTCGGAGGCCTGAAGGTCGCTCCGGGCGAGGTCGAGGACGCGGCACTTGAGTACCCGGGGATCAATGACTGTATCTGCATCTCTGCGGAGGACAGAATATCCGGGCATGTCCCCAAGCTTCTGTACGTGGCTGAGGAGGAGATCAATCTTCGGGAGTTCAGTTCGTTCCTTGCCACAAAGCTGGAGAGCTATAAGATACCAAAGCAGTTTGAAAAGACAGACCGCATTGCCAGGACCTACAACGGAAAACTGGACAGAAAGTTCTACCGGAAGGACCTGGGCTGATTTTACAATGACAGAGATCCGGAGATGCTTCCGGTCTCTGTCTTTGTTTTCTGAAGAAAAGACGACCGGCCGGTATGGAAAAAACCGCCTGGTCGTTTTTGCCCTGTGATCCGGAAGCCCCTTTCGTTGGCTCTCCCGTATAAAGACAGATCATTTCCC
>CADBPP010000201.1 GCA_902796565.1 uncultured Eubacteriales bacterium
CTCGTACTCCACCTACTCAAAGGTGGTGATCACCCTCTTCATGACCCTCTTCGGAGTCAACTTCAGCTTCTATTACCTGATCCTCAGAGGGAAGTTCAGGGAGGCTCTCAAGAACGAGGAAGTCAGATGGTATCTCATCATCTATACCGCTTTCTCGCTGATCATAACCTTCAGCATCATCGGGAGCTACAGCGGCTTCGGCTCCGCCATGCTGGACAGCTTCTTCCAGGTGTCCTCGGTCATGACCACCACGGGATACTCCACGGCCAACTTCGACCTGTGGCCGGAGCTCGCCAAGGCCCTTATGGTGCTGGCCATGTGCATAGGCGCCTGCGCCGGAAGCACGGGCGGAGGCTTCAAGGTATCCAGGGTCATCGTGCTGTTCAAGTATGCGTGCGTGACGGTGCAGGACGCCCTGTTCCCCAACCGGGTGCACCGCGTGAAGCTCAACGGCCGCAACATCGACGACAGCCTTCTGAGATCCATAGGAGGATATTTCGCCCTTTACATGCTGATCCTCCTCATCTCCTGCGTCGTGATCGCTTCTGACGGATACGACTTCACGACGAACGTCACCGCGGTGGTGGCCACCCTGAACAACATAGGGCCCGGTCTCAACGCCGTGGGAGCCGCCGGAAACTATTCCGGCTACAGCGCCTTCTCAAAGCTCGTCCTGTGCTTCGACATGATAGCCGGAAGACTGGAGCTTCTGCCCATGATGGTGCTCTTCTCCAGAAGGCTCTGGAAGTAACAAAGGTTGATCGATCCATTCGGGTCATTGACAGGGAGATATATTTTGGGAACTGCCCGCGCCCCGCGCGGGCAGTTTTTGTTCCCCGGGGCGGACTCTCCCCGGGCTTTTCCATGCTTTGGGTCGACACTCCGCGGGAAATGGGCTATAATCTAAGAGAACATATGACACAAACACAGGGAGGGATCACAATGCCTTTAATGGAAGTCGAAAAAGGGATAGAACTGTTTTACGAGGAACTGGGAGAGGGGGATAAATACATCCTGAGCCTGATGCAGGATTTCCCGCCGCAGTCCTCCACCAGGGCCATGGCTGAGGAGGGCTACCACGTCTTTCTCATAACCAACAGGGGCATGGGAAAGAGCACCCATGTCACGGAGGACTACGGCAACGAATGGTACAACATCTTCGCGGACGACGTGGTGCACTTCGCCGACAGGATGGGGATAGACCGCTTCGTATACATGGGATGCTCCCACGGAGCGGGCACGGGATGGCACATCGCTCTCAGGCACCCGGAAAGGCTCATAGCCCTGGTGGCGATGGTGGGAGGCCCCCACAACCTGGACGAGGGCAACTGGTCGTACCGCAGCCGCCTGGAAGCGGGGATCAAGATGCCTCCCATGAATCCGTACATAGACGATGAGGCCGTCCAGAGGAGGAACGCCGTAAACCAGGCGTACGCGAAGGAGCTCAGGGACGCCATGAGCCCCGAGGAAAAGGCCATGGACTACCGCCGTCCCCTGGCCTACTGCGGCACGGAGGCGGCCCTGCAGGAGGAGCTCAGAAAGATAAAGACTCCCACCCTCATGATAGGGTGCATCGAGGATCCCATAAGCAGGCCGGACCTGATGCTGCGCACCGCGCAGTGCATACCCAACGGCAAGACGATCCTGTATTCCACCTTCGGGCACTCCGGGCCATATTCCCAGTTCGTGGAGGAAACGGTGCACGAAGCGTGCTACTTCCTTAAAAACGTGGAGGAGACGGGCAGGGTATACGAAAAGGTCGTGAGCGGCTGAATACAAAAAGAAGAGCACGGGATGACCGTGCTCTTCTGATGCCGGAGGCATTTTTTACTTCTTTTCTTCTTTTCTCTTCTTGGCTTCCTCGATGATCTTGTCGGCGTACATGGAAGGAACTTCCTCGTAGCGCTCGAACTTCATGGTGAAGCTTCCTCTTCCCTGGGTCATGCTCCTCAGTTCCGTGGCGTACTTGAGCATCTCTCCGTAGGGCGCTTCCGCGTTGATGGCGGTGTAGCCGGGCCTTACGGTATCCTGTCCCATTACCCTGCCGCGCTTCTTGGACATGTCTCCCATGATGGAGCCCATGTACTCGTTCAGGTAGGCGTTGGGAACGGTGATCTCGACGCTGTAGATGGGTTCGAGGAGGACGGGGCCTGCCTTGGGCATGCCTTCCTTGTAGGCGAGACGGGCTGCGGTGATGAAGGAGATCTCGTCCGAGTCGACGGGGTGATACTTACCGTCGAGCAGCGTTGCCTTCAGACCGACGACGGGATAACCCGCGAGGACGCCCTCTGCCACGCACTGGTTGAGTCCCTTTTCGACAGCGGGTATGTACTGACGGGGCACGGTACCGCCGACCACCTGGTCGACGAACTCGAGCTGTACATCCTGGTTGTAGCTGGGCTCGAAGGTGATGACTACGACACCGAACTGTCCGCTTCCGCCGGACTGCTTCTTGTGCTTTCCTTCGATGTTCTCCGCCTTCTTCTTGATGGTCTCCCTGTAGGGAATCAGCGGGGTATCGAGCTCGACGTCAACGCCGTACTTGCTCTTGAGCTTGCTGGCCACCACGTCGATGTGCATCTCGCCGAGGCCTGAGATGAGGTTCTGGTTCGTTTCGGCGTTGCGCTCGAATACGATGGTGGGATCCTCTTCCTTGATCCTCGTGATGCCGGTGCCCATCTTGTCCTCGTCTCCCTTTGACTTCGGGGAGATGGCCATGGAGATGTTCGCCTTCGGGAAATCGATAAGGACAGCGTCCTCCCATGTGCCGTCGGCTGAAAGGATCTGGTTTGTCACGGAATCAGCCAGCTTTGAGAAGGCTCCGATGTCTCCGCATGCCAGCTTGTCTATCTCGATCTGCTTCTTTCCCGCCATGGTGTACAGGTGGCTGATCTTTTCCTTCTTGCCCGTGGTGGTGTTCACGAGTTCGATGGTGTTGGGCATCTCTCCGCCGATGACCTTGAAGATGGAAAGCTTTCCTACGTAGGGGTCGGCGATGGTCTTGAAGATGAATGCCGCTGCCTGGGCTGATGGATCGCACTTGTTGACGTGGGCGTCAGCGGGTGAGGGCAGTACGTCGATGATGGTGTCCAGAAGCTTGTCGATGCCCACGAGGCCGTTGGCGGATACCGTCAGGACGGGAACCATCTCGTCATTGAGGATGGCCTGCTTGCAGCCCGCGTGGATCTCCTTTACAGAGAGCTCCTCTCCCTCGAGGTACTTCTCCATGAGCTCCTCGTCGGCGCTGGCGGCGGTCTCCATGAGCTCTTCCTTGTAGCTCTCTACCGCGTCCGCTGTGTCGGCGGGGGTGTCGCATGCAGCGGAATTGCCCTTGTCATATTTGAAGGACTCTCCGGTGAGCACGTTGGCGATGGTGTTGAAGCCCACGCCCTCGTTCACGGGGATGGTGAAAGCTGCAGCCTTGCTCCCGATGAGCTTTTTGATGGACTCGTAGGCCCTGGAGAACTCCACGTTCTCACGGTCGGCCTTGTTGACCACGAAGAGCGCGGGGATACCGGCTTCAGAGACCAGGTTCCATGCCTTCTCCGTACCTACCTCGACTCCGGAAAGAGCGTCCACCACGATGATGGCGGCGTCCGCGGCCCTGAGGGCGCACAGCTGCTCTCCGACGAAATCAAAGTATCCCGGTGTGTCCAGAAGGTTGATCTTGTGCTTGTTGTATTCGAGGGGCAGAAGGGCTGTGGAGATGGAAATGGTCCTGTTCTGCTCTTCCGCGTCAAAGTCCGATACGGTGGACTTGTCCTCAACTCTGCCCATTCTGTCGATGAGCTTGGTCTTGTAAGCCATAGCCTCTGCGAGAGTGGTCTTTCCGCAGCTGCCATGGCCCAGCAGGGCGACGTTTCTGATGTCCTTGGTGTTGTAAAAATTCATATTTTCCTCCGGTTGTATGTTGGTTGCAGACAGTTTTCTGTCTAAATGTTCCTGGATTCCTTAAGGGCTCTGATGAGCTTTTTCGTTCTGGCGTTCTCCGACATCTTCGCGAGCACCTTCGCTCCCGAGAACAGTATCCCGGCGGCGCTGATGGC
>CADBPP010000202.1 GCA_902796565.1 uncultured Eubacteriales bacterium
CCTCCGGGATGACGATGGATATGTTCAGTTGATCGCAAAGCGGCAGAACGCTCCCGGGATCGCGTCCCCGTTTTTGTCATATGCCTGTTTTGAATCTTTTCATATCTTCCTTCCCGAAATCATAGTGGGGCTCCGTCTGCTGTTCAGATGGAGCCCCGTTTCTGTCTGTCCTGTGCCGTGTAAAGCTCACCATTCAAGCCCGTATATCTGGAACGTGCTGAATTCGACTCCGCCGTAGTAATCTCCCTTGTAGTCGGTCACCGTGAAGGGCACCGCCGCGCCGGGGGCGAGATCGTACACAGAGCCGAGAGTGCCTCCGACTATGCCGCCGCTTTCGTCAAAGTATACGACCACCAGCATGACGGTACTGATGTACCTCCCGGTGTTATTGGTGATATCCCCGGTGAAAAGTGGCATGCCGTCCTTCATCTGCATGAATGAGTTCTTTACGGCAAGATCCTTCAGGTATATGGGTCCTTCGTCTGTCTGGTAGAGGTAATCCTCCTCCCCGTTGGTCACCGTTATCTCCACCGTTGCCGGAACGGGGCCCTGATACTCGATATCCTTCGCGAAGAATATGGTATCTCCCGCCGCTATGGCGGAGATGGCTATCGAATCTTCCTGGATGACATACCCTTTTTCCGCTTTGGCGGTAACGGTGACGGTGGGACGGGTCATCGCCAGGTCCGGGCTCGGGTTTCTTATTACAGCTCCGTAGCTTATCAGGGTGTGATATCCCTCGATGACCGTATAGCCGAAATCGACTATTTCCGGGCTTCCCTTATCCTCCAGGACACCTGAGCCGGATGGGAAGAATCCTTCCGAATAGTCGGTGTCGGTCCTCTTGAGGCTCACCGTCCTGGCCGGGATCCCCTGGGGAAGTTCGAAGGAAATGGTATCGCCGCTGTATTTGAATTCCTTCGTGTCTTCGTGGGAGCCCATCCCCGAGTTCGACGTCTTGACCTTGTCATTTTTTGAGACCCATGAGTACTCCTTCCCGCTGCCCGTTGGCGGATCATATGTCCCTGCCCAGTACAGAGCCTTGTCCCCGCCGTCCATCCAGTACACTTCGATGGTGCCTTCTTCGATATGGGCGCTCATGTACAGATCTTCATGGGGCGATTCTTCCCAGTTCCCCGTAAGATCCAGGGGAGCGCCGGAAGAGCCGCATGAGACAATTCCGATCAGCATAACGACCGCGATGAGCATTATAACCGTTCTTTTCATGACCTAACCTCCCTGAGTAATAATGTGATCCGGGTCTGTATGACCTATCCGCAGACACCGGTGTTTCCCCTCCGCTCTGAACACGGCTGCGGATACATGGCTGCCTGCTTATATTTATATTGTATCATAGCTCGGCCCCACGGTGGGACATTATTTCACGCTGCCCGGGGGGACAGCTCCTCTTTGCGCGTATTCCCCCGCCCAAAGCACATTTTTGAGGCGGAATAAGCTTCACATGGCGGACCACGCTGCCTGGATCTCCGGCTTTTTTTGATGAAATCTGTTCGGTACCGCCACCTGCCCGCAGGAGCGACAGGTTCTGTTTGCTGATCTTCGGCATCCTTCTGCAGGCTGATCCTGCCTGAACCGTCCGATACGCCGGACGTCCCGATTTCACACAGACCTATTCACAGTGATCTGTGATATAATAAATAAAAAGCAATAATAAGGTATTGAAAAAGATACGGAGGAAGCAAAATGACACCAGAAACCCAGAAGAAATATGAGGAGAAGCTAAAACGTCTTCAGGACGCCCTGGCCCTGAGGGAACCGGACAGAGTACCCATCGACATCAGCGGAGGGCAGTACATGATCCAGAGACTTGGCTATACCCTTGCGGAGTGCAACTATGACGAGAGCCTTGACATCATCAAGGAAGCAGCGACAAAGTTCATGCTGGACTTCGATCCCGACACCGCGACCGGTCTCGGGCTCACCTATGCCGGAGAAGGCCCCGGACATGAGATGCAGGGGAGCAAGACCATGTTCATCGCCGGCATGAAGGGGGATCCCATCGGAAAGGATTCGATGCCCCAGTTCGTGGAGTTCCCGACACTTATGGACGATGAGTTCGACGAGTTCCTCGGAGACTATACGAAATGGTCGATAAACAAGTTCCTGCCCAGAGTATCCACGGTCCTTGAGCCCTTCAGGGATCTTCACCTGCCCCTTAACCACAGAGGCATCAGCGATATCGCCACCAACTTCGGAAAGCCGGAGATCAGAAAGGCGATCCAGACACTCTGGGAGATCGACGATTTCTACAAGGCATACAGAAAGAAGACCGCTGCGGCGACAAAGGAGCTTAACGAGCTCGGATTCCCGTCCCTCGGCGGAGGCAGGGCAACGGTCCCCTTCGACAAGTATTCCGACACCTTCAGAGGCATGGAGGAGGGTTTCTGCGATCTGTTCGAAAACGAGGAAGTCGTGCTCAAATACTGCGAAAGATATCATAAGGAACAGCTGGAAGAGCTCCTGGGCTCCAACCCGGACGGCAAAAAGAACGGCAAACTCGTATCCATGTCCCTCCACAAGGGGAGCGACGATATGATGGGCAACGAGTTCTACGAGAAGTACTACTGGCCGCATCTCAAGGAGATCATCGAGGCATGCCACAGCATAGGCATGATCTGCAGCGCTTTCTGCGAAGGCGTATACACGGACAAGCTCGAATACCTGGCCGACGTACCGAAGTGCAGCGCCTACTACACATTCGACAAGGTTGATCTCAAAAGAGCGAAGGAAACATGCGGCAAGGTATGCTGCATCGGAGGAGGATTCCCGTCACCTCTGCTCGTCTACGAAAAGCCCGAAGTCATCAAAGACGAGGTCAAGAAGCTTCTGGACATCGCCATGCCCGGAGGCGGATATATCTTCAGATGCTCCGCGGGGATCAACGGCGCCAAGGAAGAGAACGTTGAAGCCATGTTCGAGACGGTACGTGAATACGGAAG
>CADBPP010000203.1 GCA_902796565.1 uncultured Eubacteriales bacterium
CAACAAAAAATCGGATAGCCTATATCCGATGGAGAATACAGATAATCAAAACAATACGTACCATATCGCTCAAACAAAACTGTTTAGGTTAAGCTTTCAAGGAGCGATTCTGTATAATAGACTAAATATAGCATGACACAGCCTGGATGACACAAGGCAGAAGAAGAGCTCCGATATCAAATTAGGCTGAAACAGGACAGATTCTCCTGTTCTGAACTACTGGGCCTTACGGAGCGGGAAACAGACGAAGATTCATCAGAATGAGGGACCATTTATGGGAAACATGTATGAACAGCGCAAGCGTCCTCTCACAAAGGACAATGCTCCCCCCGGGGTGGACACTGCATATAATAATGTTGACAAAGCCCCTCAGATACCGAACCGGGCCATGCCCGCTGCCACGTCGTCCTTCGACCTGGGCGCTGCCATGCAAGACCGGATGGCGAGAACCTTCGGAGACCTGTCGGCGGTGAAGAACTACACTCCGCCGGTTCGTGAGCATGCTCCTCCGCAGACAGTACTCTATACCGGGCCCGTCACCCATGCCATTTCCAGCGCCTCCCCCTCCCCCTCTGTTGCCGGTCCAATGCAGGCCAAGAAGGAAAAGGAGACAAAGAGTGTGGACCGGGACTACTACGAGGACGAGACCGTAAACGAGGGCGCGGAGGGCTATGACACCCTGGATCCCAAGGAATGGATGACGGTCACCCGGACCCCCACCGGGATACCCGGCTTGTTCAAGAAGGCCAAAACATTCAAGGCCAGGATCGCCCGCAAGGCTTATGAGCTGTCTCCGGAAGAACTCCAGGAAAACAAGTACAATCCCTATCACTCAAAGGACCTGAGCGCATTTCAGAAAATGCTTGACCAGGACACCGCGCCTCTCAATGGGGAGACTGAGGAGGAGGCCAACGGAAGAAGGAATCGGGAGGCCTGGGCTTCATTCCAGCGTTTCGCCGGGAATCCCTATCCTGAGACAAAGCAGGAGGACCAAAAAACAGACTGGGATATGAGCGAAATGGATCACGAGATCCTCACCTACAAACTGAAGAATATGTCCCGCATGGTGAAGGATTATCCGGAGCTGAAGGGGAACATCGGAACCCTGATCCGTACAGGTGTCGGAAAGAAGCACACGGACAGCGATGATGACGAGGAATTGAAATCTGCATATATGGCAACAAAGCCTACCTTTGATTATACTGACAGCAGCGGGTCAGGCGGACTGAAGAAACGGCTCCGCGCAGGCGCGTTCCCCCTGGTGATGAATGCCGGGACGGACGCCGCAGGGAAGGACGCCAGACAGCGGCGGGAGGCAGGCGACAAGAAACGGATGGAAAACCACGGGCACACCGCGGAGAGGGAATACGCAGGAAACCATGAGATGGGCCATATGCTCAATTACCTGCTGTTCAAGGAAATGAATCGGAAGAAGGGCTCAACAGACCGCGTGTTCTCAATCAGGGAAGACTTCGACTTCCAGATTACTGCAAATAAGCTTGTGTGGACAAGGCGCTGAAGGCCAACATGTCGGAGGATGAGTATAACAGTCTCATCCGATATGATAAAGACGTGCGTAAAAAGAAGGGGGACACGACTGCCCATAAAGCGGGGCAGATCAATTTCAAGGCCAACAAGCTGGCCGGCGATAAGGATTCCGCCGGCTACACCTCCCGCTACGGCGGCACCGACGCCCACGAGTTCTTCGCAGAGGCCTTCGCAGACGTCTACCGCAACGGCAACAAAGCCCGCCCCACCAGCATCACCCTTGTGAAGCTGTATGAGAAAAACATGAAATACTTTAAGGCAAAAAATGCCGGTGAGAAGATGAAGCTGACCGAAAAGGACTAGGAGGATCTGCTGCTGGACTGAGCGTATCTGACCAGAGCAGGGAGGACGGTGACACGAAACAAATCAAGGAAACGGTCACTATGATCGAAGAAAGAGGGCCATCATATGGAAAAAAGAACCGAACAGAAATCTCCGGTCTCCGATCCCATAGAGCGGTTCGTGGGTGGCCTTGGGGTTCAGATCTTCAACCGGACCTGATCTATGCCCGATGCGCCAACCTGATGGAGAACGCTGTGGCCGAGTGCGAAATCTATGCCAAAAGGGGCCAACGCCTCTTTTGTGGACCGTATGGCTGATACGGAAAGAGATGGCAATGACCAGCGTGAGGTCCTGGTAGACAAGGGCAGTTTCTTCAAGATCAGCGACATCCGCAAGGCAGATGACTCCGATACCTATGCGTTGATCATGGATATGCTGACTGAGGAAGAGGGAAAGAAGCGAAAGAAGTGATACCGCCCACCCAGACCAGTGGCAATCAATTATAGAAAAAACCCCCAAGCACTCCACTGAAGTGATCCTGGTGGGTTTTTTTATAACAAATGAGACGTTCCTTATTTCAGCAGATCCATAACCTCGCTGTAAGAAAGTCCGCTCTTCTCAATGGCCGCA
>CADBPP010000204.1 GCA_902796565.1 uncultured Eubacteriales bacterium
CATTCCGGCCTCGGGAACTTCGATAAGGGAAAGAAAGCCTGTGATTACACGGCGGACGAGCTTCTCTGGACCCGTCCGAAGATGACCGACCGTTACTATGATGACATCTTTACCGTTTTCGGGCACACACCGGTGGGATATCTCACCGAAGGAGAGGCCGCTTCAGCGGTGATCACCGACACCTGGGCGGATATCGACATGGGCGTCTCCTCAAGAGGGCGCCCGATGCTCTTAAGGCTCGAGGACATGGAGCAGATCTTTCTGTGAGCAACTCTACTTTACGAGTCTTCCCTTAAGGATATTCACGCAGCAGATGACCCCGATGACGGCGGAGAGGATCGAGACGGAAGTGGAGAAGACTCCCGCTGAGTTCAGAGCCGCGGGATAGACGCACATCGAAAGGATGCCGAAGGCCAAGACTGCGCATACGCCCTTCTTTCTGAGTACCGTTTCCGATATGAGAACGCAGCAGCAGACGGAGGCTATGAACATGCTCAGGGATGAGGCCGCCATGAAGGAGAGGGCGATGTTCTCGTACAGGCGGTACTTTGCCGTGATGAGAAGGTACACGGAGTTTATCCCGCTCCTCCAGATGACGTGGGAAGACGCGAAGCCGATCCCGAAGGCAATGACTGTGAAGCTGTCCAGCTGACCGGGAGATATCATCTTCATTATTATATATATGCCCGCGCACATAAGGGCAGAGGATAATACGGCAACGGCCAGGGAGAAGCTTTCGGGAGAATCTACCGAGAGCATGTACATGGCGGGGGTGAGGGAAAAGAGCCTCATGAAGACCAGTTCGTCCGCAGCCATGCCGAAAAGGGCATGGGAAGCTATGCCTCCCACCGCGAAGCGGGGGTCGCGCCTGAGCCTTACGCAGGAGAACACGAAACAGGCGGCGGGGAGGATGACGGACGTGATCACGGTAAGAAATGCACAGAGCTTATCCATTGCTGTCTCCTTCTGGCTCCATTATCGCACACGAAGGATCGTTTTGCCACTAAAAACAAAATTAATGGCGGGACACTGTCGTCCGGGCCGGATAATATTGTAAAATACCACTGAATCGAATCTTAGAGGTACGCTAATGTATCTGATAGCAGGGCTCGGGAATCCGGGCAGGAAATACGAAAAGACGAAACACAACATGGGCTTCATGGTGGTGGACGAGTTCGCCCGCAGAAGGGGCGTCGAGTTCACATCCGAAAAGTTCGAAGCCCTGTATGCCAGGGCCGACTTCGCGGGCAAAAGGGTCCTCCTTATAAAGCCCCAGACCTTCATGAACCTCAGCGGTGACGCCGTCAGCGCCTTCGCGGATTACTTCGATGTGGATCCCGCCGAGCTGATGGTGGTCTACGACGACTGCGAATTCGACATGGGAGCCATAAAGATACGCCGAAGGGGCAGCGCGGGCACCCATAACGGCATGAGGGATATCGTGGACAAGCTGGGATATACGGACTTTCCCCGCATGAGGATGGGGATAGGCTCCAGGGGGGAAATGGAGCTCTTCGATTACGTGCTCACCCCCTTCAGCGAGGAGGATCTGGAGAGGGTCATACGCCCCGCGGTGGAGCGGGCGTGCGACGCCCTGGAGTGTTTCCTCTCCGAGGGGACGGACGTGATGATGAACCGTTTCAACACTCCGAAGAAGAAAAAGGAGAGTTCTCCGCCTTCCGCTGCGGAGGGGGAGGAAGGGACATCGGAAGAACGATGATATGTTTCATGGATGATGCCGCCCGGAAAGAGGGCGGCATTTTTGAAATAATATTTAGATATCTGAAATACACACGGGAGGGTATTCAGTGATTTTTATCCAGTCGGGGATAAATGACAAAAAAACACCGAAATCGGGAGGCTACGGACTTTTTTTTATAATAATGAGTTGAATAATTGCCTTCCCGGTATTATAATATTAAATTGCTCAGAAGCGCACTTTGGGCGCTTTTCTGCGAAATTTAATAAAAAAAATCATGAAAGGGGCTGTTTATTTTTCGGATTTTCACACATTTCGAGGATAAAAAGTTCCTTTTTCTGACCCAAATAATCCACAAGGAGTAATTAATGGCAGTACACGCTCAGAAAATCGGCAAGCACAACAGGATGAACTTCTCGCGCATCGAAGACGCCATCGATGTGCCGTATCTCATCGATATCCAGAAGTCATCCTACCAGTGGTTCCTTGACAAGGGGCTCAAGGAAGTATTCAACGACATCAACCCCATCGTGGATTTCTCCGGAAACCTGTTCCTGGAGATCGTTGACTACAGGCTGGACGGCACTCCCAAGTACAGCATCGAGGAGTGCAAGGAGAGGGATACAAACTATTCCACATCCCTCAGAGTCACAATCCGCTATCAGAACAAGCAGACCCATGAAGCAAAACAGCAGGACATCTTCATGGCCGACTTCCCGCTTCTGACCGACACCGGCACATTTATCATCAACGGTGCCGAAAGAGTCGTGGTCAACCAGCTGGTGCGTTCCCCCGGAGCATATTTTTCCAAGGAGACCGACAAGCACGGCAAGGACCTGTTCGCTTCACAGCTGATCCCCAACAGGGGTGCGTGGCTCGAGTATGAGACCGACTCCAACAACATTCTTTATGTCAGGGTCGACCGTACCAGAAAGGTGCCCATCACCGCTCTGGTAAGGGCCATCGGCATCGGTTCCAACGCCGAGATCATCTCCATCTTCGGAGAGGAGCAGCGCCTGCTGGATACACTGGAGAAGGATCCCTCCACCAGCGTGGAGACGGGTCTCACCGAGATCTACAAGAAGCTTCGTCCCGGCGAGCCCGCCACGGTGGATTCCGCCAGGCCCCTGTTCACATCCATGTTCTTCGATCCCAAGCGCTACGACCTGATGAGCGTCGGCCGCTACAAGCTCAACAAGAAGCTTGCCCTGGCGGAGCGCATCACCGGCAGGACCGCCGCGGAGGACGTGGAGGATGAGCGTTCCGGAGAGGTGTTCGTCACAGCAGGCGAGTATATTGACAACGCCGCCGCCTGGAACATCCAGAACGCGGGCATCAATTCCGTAAAAGTCTGCGGGGATGATGACGCTGTCGTCACCGTAGTCGGCAACGGCACCGTGTTCGCGGACCGTTACGGACTGCCCTTCGACATAGCCGATCTGGATATCGATACCCCCGCCCAGCTGGGCGCCCTCAGGGATATCCTTGAATCCGGAAAGAGCCCCGAGGAGATGCGCACGATGTTCGAGTCATCCCTTTCAAAGCTCTATCCCAAGACCATCACCGCGGATGACATCATCGCTTCCATCAGCTACAACCTGGGCCTTGAGCACGGCATCGGCGAGATGGACGACATCGACCATCTCGGAAACAGAAGGCTGCGTTCCGTGGGCGAACTGCTTCAGAACCAGTTCCGCATCGGCATGGCCCGTTTCGAGAAGAACGTCAAGGAGAGGATGCAGCTTTTGGATCCCGAGGAGATCACTCCCCAGGCTCTGGTCAACATCCGTCCCGTCAGCGCTGCTCTGAAGGAATTCTTCGGTTCATCCCAGCTCTCCCAGTTCATGGATCAGACAAATCCTCTGGCGGAGCTCACCCATAAGAGAAGGCTCTCGGCCCTGGGTCCCGGAGGACTCACGAGGGAGAGGGCAGGCTTCGAGGTCAGGGACATCCATCATTCCCATTACGGAAGGATCTGCCCCATCGAGACCCCTGAAGGACCGAACATCGGTCTTATCGGAAGCCTTTCCACCTTCGCGAGGGTCAACAAGTACGGTTTCATAGAGACCCCCTACAGGAAGGTCGTCGACGGTAAGGTCACGGATGAGATCGTCTACATAAACGCTGAGGAAGAAGGCAAGTACTCCATCACCGCCGCCACCGAGCCCATCGGTGAGGACGGACTGCTGCTCAACGAAAGAGTCACGGTCCGTGCCGGCAAGATGAGGGACTTCGTCACCGTGTCCCGCGACAGAGTCGACTTCATGGACGTGTCTCCGAGACAGATGGTATCCATCGCCACCAGCATGATCCCCTTCCTTGAGAACGATGACGCGAACCGCGCCCTCATGGGCTCCAACATGCAGCGTCAGGCAGTGCCTCTGCTCATCCCCGAGGCTCCCGTGGTAGCCACCGGTATCGAATACCGCGCCGCCAAGGATTCCGGAGTGTGCGTGGTGGCAAAGGAAGACGGCGAGGTCACCAGAGTCAGCGCCGACTGCATCCAGATCAGAAGCGACGCCACCAGGGAGATCATCAAGTACGAGCTTCTCAAGTTCAAGCGTTCCAACCAGGGCACCTGCATCAACCAGCATCCCATCGTTAAGCTGGGCGACAAAATCAAGGCGGGAGACGTCATCGCCGACGGTCCCTCCACCGCCAACGGGGACATGGCCCTCGGACGCAACGTGCTGATCGGATTCATGACCTGGGAAGGCTACAACTACGAGGACGCCGTCATCCTTTCCGAGAGACTGGTTAAGGACGATGTTTACACATCCATACATATCGAGGAATTCGAGGCTGAAGCCAGGGAAACGAAGCTCGGTCCCGAAGAGATAACCAGGGAGATCCCCAACATAGGCGAGGACGCCATCAAGAACCTTGACTCCCGCGGCATCATCCGTATCGGAGCCGAGGTCACCAGCGACGATATCCTTGTCGGAAAGGTCACCCCCAAGGGAGAGACCGATCTCTCACCGGAGGAGAGGCTCCTCCGGGCCATCTTCGGAGAGAAGGCCAGGGAAGTAAGGGACACCTCCCTCAAGGTGCCCCACGGCCAGTCGGGGATCGTCGTCGACATCCGCGAATTCACCAGGGAGAACGGCGACGAGCTCAAGCCCGGAGTCATCAAGCTGGTCAGGGTCTATGTCGCCATAAAGAGAAAGATCTCCGTGGGAGATAAGATGGCAGGACGCCACGGCAACAAGGGCGTCATCAGCCGTATCCTTCCCGAGGAGGATATGCCCTTCATGGCGGACGGAACTCCCCTGGACATAATGCTTTCGCCCATGGGCGTTCCTTCCCGTATGAACATCGGACAGGTGCTGGAAGTTCATCTCGGACTGGCGTGCCGCCAGCTGGGATGGGAGATAGCCACCCCCGTTTTCGCGGGAGCCACCGAGGCGGACATCAGGCAGTGTCTTGAGGACGCCGGAATGTCCCCCGACGGAAAGGTCACCCTTTACGACGGAAGGACGGGAGAACCCTTCGTCAATCCCATCACCGTCGGATACATGTACATGCTCAAGCTCCACCATCTGGTGGATGACAAGATGCATGCCCGTTCCACCGGCCCCTACTCGCTGGTCACCCAGCAGCCTCTGGGCGGCAAGGCCCAGTTCGGAGGCCAGAGGTTCGGAGAAATGGAAGTCTGGGCCATCGAGGCGTACGGCGCCGCGAACGTGCTGCAGGAGATCCTGACTGTCAAGAGCGACGACGTAGTGGGCCGTGTCAGGGCATACGAGGCCATCGTAAAGGGAGAGAACATCCCCAAGCCCAGCATCCCCGAGAGCTTCAAGGTGCTCATCAAGGAGTTCCAGAGCCTGTGTCTCGACATCAAGGTGCTGGATGCCGACGGGAACGAGGTCACTCTTTCCGACGACTATGACATCACTGCCCCCGACATGCTCAGGGTCCGCAACATCGGAGAAGACAAGTTCACATACGAGTTCAACGACGAAGATGAGGATGAGCCCGATGATGAGGACGATGACTTCGATGAGGACGATGAGGACTTCGACGACTACGACGAAGACGACGATTTCGATGAGGATGACGACGATGACTTCGATGAAGATGACGACTTTGATGACGCCGCCGACTTCGAAGAGGATGCCAACATCTTCGGATACGACGAAGATGACGGCAATGAAGAGGAAGAGTAATTATCAGGGGGAGGAAACTTTTGAGCCAGATAGATTTCAACAAGCCAATTAATGAGTCAAACGATTTCAAATCGATCAAGATAGGCCTGGCTTCTCCCGAAAAGATCCGTGAGTGGTCCTACGGAGAGGTCAAGAAGCCCGAGACGATAAATTACCGTACATCCAAGCCCGAACGCGACGGTCTCTTCTGTGAAAAGATCTTCGGACCCATGAAGGACTGGGAGTGCCACTGCGGCAAGTACAAGCAGATCAAGAACAAGGGTGTCATCTGCGACCGCTGCGGTGTGGAAGTCACCAAGTCCAAGGTCAGAAGAGAGAGAATGGGACATATCGAGCTGGCAGCCCCCGTTACCCACATATGGTACTTCAAGGGCACGCCCTCCAGGATCGGAGTCCTGCTGGATCTTAGCCCGAAAGAGCTGGAGAAGATCATCTACTTCGCTTCCTATGTGGTCACCGATCCCGGCAACTCGCCCCTGGATCCGAAGCAGCTGCTCACCGAGGACGCTTACAGGGAGAACCTGGAGAAGTTCGGGAACACCTTCACCGCCAAGATCGGCGCCGAGGCGATCCTTGACCTTCTGACCCAGATCGATCTGGACGCGGAAGCGGAGGAGCTCAGAGACATAGTGGAGAACGGCTCCGGCCAGAAGAAGAGCAAGGCCATCAGAAAGCTTGAGGTGGTGGAAGCCTTCCGCAGCTCCGGAAACCGTCCCCAGGATATGGTGCTCACCGTTGTTCCCGTGATCCCGCCCGATCTGAGGCCCATGGTCATGCTGGACGGCGGCAGATACGCCTCCAGCGACATGAACGACCTTTACCGCCGTGTCATCAACCGCAACAACAGGCTTCAGAAGCTGCTGGAGCTGGATGCTCCCGATATCATCGTTCAGAACGAGAAGAGGATGCTGCAGGAAGCTGTTGACGCCCTTATAGACAACGGCCGTCACGGCAGAGCCGTGGTCGGTCCCGGAAACCGTCCCTTAAGGAGCCTTTCCGAGATGCTCAAGGGCAAGCAGGGAAGATTCCGTCAGAACCTCCTGGGAAAGCGTGTCGACTACTCCGGACGTTCCGTTATAGTCGTCGGCCCCGAACTGAAGATGTATCAGTGCGGAGTCCCCAAGGAGATGGCCATAGAGCTGTTCAAACCCTTCGTCATGAGGGAGCTGGTTAAGAACAAGTTCGACCAGAACATAAAGGGCGCCAAGCGCAAGGTCGAGCGTCTCGACCCCGTGGTCTGGGACGTGCTGGATACCGTTATCAAGGATCATCCCGTAATGCTCAACCGCGCCCCCACGCTGCACCGTCTCGGTATCCAGGCTTTCGAGCCCGTACTGGTGGAGGGAAGAGCCCTCAAGCTGCATCCGCTGGTGTGTACCGCATACAACGCCGACTTCGACGGCGACCAGATGGCTATCCATGTGCCTCTGAGCGTCGAAGCCCAGGCGGAGGCAAGGATGCTGATGCTGGCGGCGTACAACATCCTCAAACCCCAGGACGGAATGCCCGTCGTGTCGCCGAGCCAGGACATGATCCTCGGAAGCTACTATCTTACCATGACGGACGATACGCTTCCCGACCGTAACCTGTACTATACGGACATCGCCGAGATGGAGATGGCCTACTTCAACCACGAAGTGGACATCCATGAAAGGGTGCATGTCAGGATAACCAGGGAGATCGACGGAAAGAGAGTTACCCGTCTGGTGGAGAGCACCGTCGGAAGGTTCCTCTTCAACGAGATAATCCCCCAGGGTCTCGGCTTCGTAAAGAGAGAGACATTGGATGACATGTTCAAGCTGGAGATCGATTTCGTGGTGGACAAGGGAATGCTCTCAAAGATCGTTTATCAGAGCTTCCTTACCTACGGCGCCGCCAAGACATCGATCCTTCTGGACGACATCAAGGCAAACGGATTCAAGTATTCCACCCAGTCTGCCACCTCCATCGGAGTCGCGGACATGCAGGTGCCCGCCGCCAAGAAGGATATCCTCGCCAGCGCGGACAATGAGGTCAATACCATTTACCAGAAGTATGCCAGAGGCTTCTACACCGACGAGGAGAGAAGAAGGAAGACAATCGAGGTCTGGAACAAGGCCACCGATGAGGTCACCAACGCCCTTATGAACAACCTCGACCCGAAGAACCCCATCAACATGATGGCTAACTCCGGAGCCCGCGGATCAAAGCAGCAGATCAGACAGCTGGCCGGCATGAGAGGCCTTATGGCATCCCCGACCGGAGACATCATCGAGCTGCCCATCAGGGCTAACTTCCGTGAGGGACTGGACGTTCTCGAGTTCTTCATCTCATCCCACGGCGCCCGTAAGGGTCTGACCGATACGGCTCTGAGGACCGCTGAGTCGGGATATCTTACCAGAAGACTGGTGGACGTCAGCCAGGATCAGATCGTCCGCGAGCATGACTGCCATACGGACACGGGATTCGAAGTCTCCGCCATCAAGAACGGAAACGAGACCATCGAGACACTGAGGGAGCGCATCTCCGGAAGATACGCCTTCGCCGACGTGGTACACCCCAAGACCGGTGAAGTCATCGTAAAGGCAGGGGATCTGATCACCTTCGCGAAGGCGGATGAGATAATCGCCGCCGAGATCAAGAAGGTCTCCATCAGGACAGTCTTCAACTGCCACAGCAAGAACGGCGTATGCCAGAAATGCTACGGCACCGACATGACGACCCTCAAGCCCGTCAACATCGGAGAGGCAGTCGGCACCATCGCGGCCCAGGCCATCGGCGAGCCGGGAACACAGCTCACCATGCGTACCTTCCATACCGGAGGAGTCGCGGGAGCCGACGATATGACCCAGGGTCTTCCCAGGGTCGAGGAGCTCTTCGAAGCCAGGATGCCCAAGGGAGCCGCGATCATCAGCGAGATAGACGGTGTGGCGTCCCTCGGTGAGAACAAGAAGAACATGCGTACCGTCACCATCCAGGACAGCGAAGGAAATACCAGGGAGTATGAGATCCCCTTCGGAGAGACTCTGCTGGTGAGGGAAGGCTCCACCGTGAAGGCCGGAGACGAGATCACCCGCGGAAGCATCAACCCCAACGACCTTCTGGCCGTCAAGGGCATCGACGGAGTACAGCGCTACATCCTTCAGGAGGTACAGAAGGTGTACCGTCTCCAGGGCGTTCAGATCAATGACAAGCACATCGAGATCATCATCCGCCAGATGATGCGCAAGTACCGCGTGCTCACTGCGGGAGACACCGACTTGCTTCCCGGCAGCAGTGTCGACCGTGTGGAGTTCGAGGAAGCCAATGAGAAGGTGATGAGAAAGGGCGGAGAGCCCGCCACCGGAGAAAGGGTCCTCCTCGGCATTACGAAGGCGGCTCTGGCCACATCCAGCTTCCTGTCCGCAGCTTCGTTCCAGGAGACCACCAGGGTCCTCACGGACGCCGCTGTCAAGGGAAAGGTGGATCCGCTGGTAGGCCTGAAGGAGAACATCATAATCGGAAAGCTCATCCCCGCAGGAACAGGTATCAAGGCATACACCGAGATAGAGCCCGAGATCGAAGGAAAGTATTCCCAGATCGGGGAGCAGCTCGAGGGATATGACCTTGACGATGTGACCATCGTGGAGAACGAGCCTGAAAAGGAAGATGTTCCCGAAGAGGATGACAGGTTCTTCGAGAGGATCTGCGATATCTTCTAAAAGATAAATATGCAATCGGGAGAGCACGGTA
>CADBPP010000205.1 GCA_902796565.1 uncultured Eubacteriales bacterium
AAGGCGGTGATGTTCCTCTTCACCCACTGTATGGCGTATCTCATATCCAGAAGGCCGTAATTGCCGATGGGCTCTCCCGGGGCCTCATCCGCCAGAAGCTGGTGGGCTAAAAAGCCGAACACTCCCAGACGGTACTGGACCGAAACGAGGATAACGTCCCTTCTCGCGATACGCTCCCCGTCGAACTCCATCTCCGCGGTGTTCCCCGCATTGTAGCCGCCGCCGAAGAACCATATCATGACGGGCATCTTTTCATCCCCTGTCTTCGCGTTCGTCCATATATTGAGATAGAGACTGTCCTCGCTCATGGCGATGGTGGGATCCACGTTCCATTCCCTGGCATACAGGTTCATGGGATCCAGGCCCGGAGGCGTCTGCATGTTTATCGGGGCGAAATCGTAGCATTCCCTGATGCCTTCCCAGTCGGAAGCGGGCTGGGGAGCCTTCCATCTGAGCTCTCCCACGGGGGGAGCCGCGAAGGGGACGCCCTTGAATGCTGTTATGCGGGGATCCGCCGCGGGGATACCCTTTACGAGACCGTTCTCTGTTCTGACAATTCGAAGCATTTTTATCTCCTTTTCGTGATCATGGCGCCTTTGCGCTTTCTGATATGATTATACTATATTTCAGTGCGTAAAATATATTTTTTTGACCCGCCGGGCCCGCTCATTCCGAAATGAGCGACTTTACGGTAGAGAACGGGGCCAAAATGGTATATAATCATTATAGGAAGAAAGGCCACGGGAGCATGGCCCCGGGCGAATCGGTCAAGGGAAAGGAAGAGGATCCTGATATGATCTCAATGGAGGAACTCAGACAAAGAATAATCAACGCCTGTGAGGAGGTCTCCGACAACGCGGATATACTTACGGATATCGACTCACAGTTCGGTGACGCCGACCACGGCGCTACCATGATCAGCATCTCCAAAGCTATGACCGCGGCGGCGAGAGACGCCGACGGCACCATAAGGCATATGATGCAGGAGGTGTCCGTTTCCGTGGAAGGCCTCAGCGGAGGGAACATCGTTCCCCTGTGGCACGCGTGGCTGGAAGGGCTGTATGAAGGCTCTCCCGACGTCATCGAGGCTTCCGTGGAGGATATCCGCAGCATGTTCGCCCACGGCCTCACGTCCATCCAGTCCATGAGCGACGCGAAGGTGGGAGACAAGACGATGATGGACGCGCTGATACCCGCCAGCGACGCCATAGCGGCGTCCAACGGGGACGTGGACGAGATACTGGACATGGCGTCCCTCGCCGCGCTGAACGGAGCGGAATTCTCGAAGCTGGTACCCGCAAAGTTCGGCTCTGCCAGGGCCTTCGGAGAAAAGACCATAGGTACCCCCGACGTGGGAGCCATGAGCATCTCCTTCTTCTTCATGGGGCTTTCAAGAAAGTAAGATACCTGCTGTTCCGGATATGTTCCGGAACAGTTTTTTTGTTTTTCCCGCCCTTCTGCCGGCATCGGGAGGGACCGGGAAGACCGGGGCAGCCATTTTCGGAGGCGCCCCCGGCAGAATAATGTTGAAAAATACTCTGAATGGAATTATACTTTATACAGTAATGATAAACATGAAAGGAGAAACAGACTATGTGGAACGATCTTGACACTGCCGTATATGACGGAATGATCGCCCAGACCATAGACATCCCCCGTCAGGACGGAGGTACTCTGCAGGCATATTATTCACGTCCGATAGGTGACGGCCCGTTCCCGGGCATCGTTCTTATCCCCCACATGCCGGGATGGGACGAATACATGAGAGAAGCTGCCAGAAGATTCACCCAGCACGGTTACAGCGTCGTATGCCCGAACCTGTATGAAAAGTTCGGTCACGGCAAACCCGCGGATGTATCCCAGATCGCTATGAAAGCGGGAGGAGCCAAGGATGACGATGTCATGAAGGATACCGCGGATTCCCTGGCGTTCCTTAAGAACCAGACCGATGCCAGCGGCAAAGTCGGCGTCATAGGAATGTGCAGCGGAGGAAGACATACGTTCCTGGCTGCCTGCACCGTCAAGGGCTTTGACGCCGCGGTGGACTGCTGGGGCGGAGCCTGCGGTTCTCCCGGCAGGGGCGATCCCTCTGCAAAGCAGCCCATTGATTACGCAGCGGACCTGCAGTGCCCCCTGATGGGCATCTTCGGCAACGAGGACCGCTGGCCCGGACCCGAGGAAGTGGATAAGATGGAGGCCGTCCTCAAGGATCTCGGAAAGGATTACATCTTCCACCGCTATGACGGAGCGGGACACGGCATATGGTACTACGATAAACCCATGTTCCGTCAGGAACAGGCCATGGACAGCTTCAACAAGGTACTTGACTTCTTCGAAGAGCATCTGAAAGGATAATTATGGCTGAAAGCTCTGAAGCCTTTTCCGTTATGGTAAAGCCGGTGGGGAGCCGCTGCAACATGCGCTGCCGCTACTGCTACTACCTGGAAAAGGGCAGATATTCAACTAACGAAAAACAATACAGAATGACGGATGAGCTCCTGGAGGAGCTCATTCGCCGTACTGTGGAAACATGTCCCGGAAACGTGGTATCCTTCGTATGGCACGGAGGAGAGCCCACCCTGGCGGGGATCGATTTCTACAGAAGGGCCGTGGAACTGGAGATGAAGTACCTGCCCCCGGGCAAACAGGTATGGAACAATCTCCAGACCAACGGATACGCCATAAGCGACGAATGGTGCGGTTTCCTGAAGGAATACGGATTCGATGTGGGCGTGAGCATCGACGGAACGGCCGAGGTGCATGACGCGAACCGCCGCACCGCCTCGGGAAAGCCCACCCACGGCAGGGTCAGGGAGAACATACATAAGCTCGTGGGACACGGCATCAGGGTCGATCTTCTGTGCACCGTGAATTCGGCGAGCCTTACGGATCCGGTGGGGGTATACCGCTCCCTCAGAGATCTGGATACGGGATGGATACAGTTCATCCCCATCGTCGTAAGGACCCCGGAGGGCATCTCTCCCGAAAGCGTAACGCCTCAGGGCTACGGGGATTTCCTCGTACAGGTCTTCGACGAATGGGTCACGAGCGATCTCGGGCGATGCGACGTGCAGCTCTTCGCGGAGATGGCAAGGATCAAAGCGGGCGGAAAGCCGAGCCTGTGCTGGATGGCAGAGACCTGCGGACGGGCCCTCATAGCGGAGGAGGACGGAGGCATCTATGCCTGCGACCACTTCGTCGATACCGAACACAGAAGGGGCACCCTTATTAAGGATGACTTCCTTCAGATGGCGGACGGGCCTGAGCAGAGGGCATTCGGAGCCGCTAAAAGGGACAGCATATCGGTGGACTGCCTCAGCTGCCCCTGGAGGGCCTACTGCAACGGAGGATGTCCGAAGGACCGTTTCGGCACCGATTCCACAGGAAAGGACTGCCGCTACTTTCTCTGCGAAGGCCTCAGGATGCTCTTTTCCCACGCCGACGGCATCCTCCAAAAGGTGATGGAGCTTTCCGCGAAGGGCATGAAGCCGGACGTGATAATGAAAAAACTGAAAAGGATATGAGGCGCATATTGCATCCGGAGCGAAGAGTGACGATTGCGTTACTCTTTTTTATATTTTTACTTTTGTGTTGCGGCCGGCACCGGAATGG
>CADBPP010000206.1 GCA_902796565.1 uncultured Eubacteriales bacterium
GATGAACTTCCCGGATTCCACCGCGTCAACCAGGAGCTTCAGCTCCGGAAGGCTGAAAAGGCGCTCCTGGATATAATAACGATTCTGCGTAGAGCGGACCACCACGATGGGATAGCCGGATGCGATCATGGCCTCGATATCCTGCTGGACCGTGATCCGATACGCTTCGAGGTTCCACCGCTCTTTCAGCAGGCGAATGATCTCGACAATCGTGATCGGATGCTCCCCGTCGGTCTCAGCCTGCAGAATCTGCAGAATACGCAGGATTCTGGTACGGGGTTCGAGAACCATAAGCGTCCCTCCTTTTGCAGAATGTATAGTATCCCCAATTTAATTTTGTATTATATCACAGGTCATTGGTGAAATGCAACAAAAAAGGTCTCTGGAGCTGTTGTAGATCAACAACACCAGCGGCCTTTTGACATGCGAGTTTTTAATAGATGGATATATTGTATATTCGGTGGATTATCTGACACTCCATGATTGTATGAAATTGAGCTTCAATTTGATCGGGCCCTTGTTTTTCTCCCCGCGGAATAGTAGAATAATATCAAAAGAGCTTATAATCATGTTTCAAAATGGAGAGGAATTAGCATGAACTACGATACATTTAACCCTATCCTGTATTTCAGCAAGTATCTGGAATTGATCTATGCGGATGATACCTTATGGGCAAATTATCAGTCTTATGTCCGTCGTTATAGCCCACACAGGAATACGACTTTTTTCGAATATCAGCGGGATCCAAAATGCATTGAAATCTGGCACCAAATGCTGGACAACATGGGTGGTGGTTGGCCGATTGAGTTTTTTGCTTCGGTGGCCTTTCTTCTCCTTGCCTATAAAGATTCCGGTCATGATTTGGATGCAGAGCTTCAACAGCTCCATAGTTCAGGAATCTCTATCGTTCAAGGCGATATAACAGCTATTGCAGCCGATTGTATTGTGAACGCAGCCAATTCCGGCCTTCATATCGGTTCCGGTGTTTGTGGCTCAATTTTTCAAGCCGCTGGTGAAGATGATATGACTAAAGCCTGCGATGCCATTGGTTTTTGCCCTGTCGGCAGCGCAGTTGTTACTCCGGCCTTCAAGCTACCGGCAAAATATGTAATCCACGCTGTTGGGCCAAAAGTCGGTGTAGATGAGAATCCGATTAGTTTGCTCCGCTCTGCCTATCTGAGCATCATGGAAAAGGTTCGTGAGCTTGGATGCCATAGTGTTTCAGTGCCTCTTCTCAGCAGCGGTGCTTTTAATAAGGCCAACTATTCTCCAGAATCATTCTGGAATCCCGCTATATCTGCAGTCCGTGATTATCAAGCATCTAATCCAGAGTATCCTATTACTGTCACCTTTGTTTGCAATAATGCAGAAAAAGTTTCGGTCGGAAGGAAGGTTCTCTCTTCTCCTCCTGCTATTCAAGCACTTCCCTCCTACATTTTCTTCTGGCATGAAGATGATGAGCATGGCTACTTTAGCCAGTGGTACAAAGCGCCTTTTACAATTGAAGGTGTAAGCTATCAAACCTGTGAGCAGTACATGATGGCAAAAAAAGCACTGCTTTTCCACGATTACAGCAGTTATTCGGCCATAATGAAAGAGCCTGACCCGAAAAAAGATAAGGCGCTGGGAAAAGCTGTCAAAAACTATGACCATGATGCTTGGCACAACTGCAATGAAGAGATTATCTATAACGCCAATTATGCGAAATTCTCTCAGCATCCCCAGCTAAAAGAAGAATTACTAGCAACTGGAAATAAGATTCTTGTTGAGGCCAGTCCGTATGATAGGATCTATGGGATCGGCTTGGAAGCCTCAGACCCCAACGCAAAAGATCCCGGAAAGTGGAAAGGCAAGAACCTTCTTGGAATTGTCCTTGGACGTGTGCGAGAGTCATTATTGAATACTTCGGTGAAATAGGCACTTCCTAGCTGGTGTTTTTGAGCTTCAGAAAACGGAAAGCGTGGTGATGGGAATGGACTATGAGGAAATGGAATCAGAACTTGAAATGGCGGGGATTGACCCGTTTGAATTCTCACTGATGGATGAGGATGAGCGGCGCGAGGTGCTGGAAGACAACTGTCTGGATCCCTGGGACTTTGAAGACTTCGACCTTGAGTATCCCGGCGGGTACAGCTATACGCCTCCGGTAGCACCCGTTATCCCGAAACCGCCCGTCATTACGCTTTCACCGGTCACAAGCAGGCCGTCACCGTCGGCCTCGCCCAGCGTACCGATAAAGCAGACCCCATCACCAGACACCACTCGTCCTGCAATTGACTTCAGCGCAACGGAACCAAAGGGCAATATCTGCAGCTCTCACCGCATCTGTATGGTCAGAATCCCCAGTGTCAGTAAAATTGATTGCTATTTAGTAAACGGTCTCGACCTCAAACCCGGTGATACTGTAGAAGTGCCGGTTGGCGCGACAAGAAATCCTATTGCCGCCACAGTAATTTCCCTCACCTACGGAAACGCTCCTAATAATCAGGCTGTGATCAGGAAACTGCCTGATTGCTCTCCTGATCAGCGTTCCAGCTATATGTCACCGGAGCAAATACGGCAACAGCGGCTGCGGCAGGCTGAGATTGCAAAAATCGACAGGAAAATGAAGCAGATCCAGACGATCATCATCCTTTTGGCATCGCTCCTGGTGGTCATCGTTCTTGTCGGAATCAGCACTACAGCTCAGTCGCCCGGTATTCCG
Organism: uncultured Eubacteriales bacterium; assembly: GCA_902796565.1. GTDB lineage: Bacteria > Bacillota > Clostridia > Eubacteriales > Anaerofustaceae > RUG14186. Next base: position 2,705 of record CADBPP010000206.1, read on the forward strand.
GTGCCTGCCTACACCATCAATCCGACTACGGAAGTTGTCAGGC
>CADBPP010000207.1 GCA_902796565.1 uncultured Eubacteriales bacterium
CCAAGGAGCGTTTGCGCTTCCGAAGTCCACCGTTCCGCCTGTCGAGCTGACCTTGAGTTCTCCGCCCGGAGCGATCTCCCAGGCTACCTCGCTCTCTCCGTCGGTCCATGTAGAGGACTCTCCGACGTTGACAGTGATCGAGGAGCTGATCGTCTCGCCGTCCACATTTGCGGATGCCGTGAAGCTGACTGTGCCCAGCTTGTATCCAAGGATCTTTATGTCGTTGCACATCTTGGTGTCGACCTTGTCCGTGAGCGGCTTGGCTATGGTCTTGTCTGAGGAGCTCCAGCTGATCTTGTATTTCTGATCTTCCGCTCCTACCACCTTAGCCGTAAGGTCTTTCCAGTACTGGCTTGGATTGGATCCTCTTGCCTTTTCGACTGTCACGGAACTGACTTCTGATCCGCCAAGGAAGAACTTGATCGAGGCTGTCTTTTTCTCTTCTTCGACTTCCTCTTCCGCTGCTTCTTCTTCAGGGACTTCAGCGTCCTGTTTTTCCACAGCCGGCAGTTCTTCGCCGTCGTTTTCTGCGGACTGATCTTCGAGTACGATCTCTTCTTCAGCCGTCTCTTCCTGAGGCGCAGGCGCTTCTTCCTTCTTTTCCTCAGGCGCAGGCGCTTCTTCCTTTTTCTCCTGAGGCGCAGGCTCCTCAACAGCCTTTTCTTCTACCTGCACTTCCTGCTCAGTGACCGTAGGCTCTGTAACCGTCTCGCCTTCTTCATTGGCCCTGAGGAAACGGTCAGGGGCGTACGCTATGCTCATGCTTACGACTATCGCGAAAGCCATCACGATAGCCAGTACTCTCTTGACCAGTTTCGTTTTTTCTTTGCTGCTTACGTTGTTCTTTTTCTCCATGTTTCTTCTCCGTTATTTTCGGGGATCACAACTTACAACTAAAGTATAGGGGAAAAAGCGTCAGACCTAGCGTCATAAAAACGTCATTCTTGACCTCTCAGGCGTCAAACGGCGCTGAAAACATCATGTACGGCGTCATTTTTTGCGACTTTTTGATTTACGCCACGTCTGCAGCTTTTTTCTCATAAAAACGGGGACGCCCCTTGATCGAGGCATCCCCGGATGTCCGGATCTTTGAATACAGATCTCTGTCCTTCTACTGAGGTGTTCCGTCGGAGTTGAACAGAGGCAGATACTCGAGGAAAGTTATGTCAGTACGGTCGGCAGCTTCGCCCTCAGCCAGTACCGTGAACTTGCCGACGATGTTTCCGCCGACTGTATCTACAAGCGCCTCAAGGGCTGCGAGCGATTCGCCAGTGCTGATGACGTCGTCGACTATCAGGGTGCGCTTGCCCTCGATCTGTTCTCTTTCATCTCTGCCAAGGCAGAGTGTCTGCATATGGTCAGTTGTGATCGAATTGACCTGGACCTTGACGACATCCTGCATGTAGAGCTTTGCTCCCTTGCGGGCTACGATGTAAGGCTTGCCCGACTGGCGCGCCATCTCATAGCAGAGCGGGATGCCCTTGCTCTCGGCAGTGATGAGAACGTCGAATTCCGGCGCCTGTTTCAGAAGCTCTCTGGCTGCGGCTTCGGTGATCTCCACATCATTGAACATAATGAAGCCTGCAATGTAAAGGTCGTCTGTTACCTTGCAAAGCGGCAGATGCCTTTCGAGGCCTGCGATAGTCATCTTATAGTCCATAATCTCTTCCTTTCAGTTACCCACAATACACACATGGATTTTACCACAACACGGACAGTTTTTTAATACGTTTGGCAACATTATCTCATCGGCGTCATCCTGCATACCGCTATGTACCGGGCATCCTGATACTCATAGGCGCAGGTGGACAGCAGAACGAGCATGTCATCTGTCGTCACTTTGACGTCCGTCGTATAGTCTGCCAGGTTTTCGACCAGCCTGATGTATTCAGCTTTCTTATCTTCATCGGTCATGTTGGTCTGATATATGTTGCTGTCGGAAGGCTGATTGAGAAACGCCCATATCTCCAGGTAATAATTCCCGTCCGGAGTATACAGCTTCAGTTTTGGGTGTTCAGCAGTCCACCCGGGATCCTTGAGTGACTTGAGGCACGCAAACATGCTCCCGTCCTTCATGTGATGACCGTATATAATGGTATTGAACTGCCTGAACGGGGCTTCCGTAACGGCATCCGCGAAGAGAGTACCGCAGACGCCCCAGGTGCGGTCGAAAAGCATGCTGAGGTACATGTCGTTGTTTTCACCCTGCACGACCGGATAGTCGATCACTGTGTCATCGTAGACCAGCCATCCGATCACATCCGGATTGATCGCGCTGAGTGCGTCAAAGTCTATCCCCACCGCGACATCTCCTGCCGCCTCAGCTATCTTATCGTAGACAGCTCTGTCAGCCTTATAGCTTTTCAGGATGGTAAAGACCTTGAAACCGGACACCAGGCAGATGAGGGCAAGACAAACCATGATGACG
>CADBPP010000208.1 GCA_902796565.1 uncultured Eubacteriales bacterium
CTCAGCGTGGAGCTTGCAAAAAGCACCGTTGAGGATATGACGGACGAAGACATACTGTACTATGCCGCATCAGCGGAGAAGCTTTCGGAACATCCCATCGGAAAAGCCATTTTAAACGAGGCGGGAAAGAAATGTCTCGAGACCGCTGTGCCCGGGGACGTACATATCGATACGGCGTCGGGAGTCAGCGCCCTGGTGGACGGAAGGCGTGTCTGTTGCGGAAGGAAAAAGTATCTTATGGATAACGGCATCGATACATCCTGTCTCGATGGCACATCCTGTGAAGATCTGACGACGGTGTATGTTTCCGTTAACGGCAGGGCCTGCGGATATATACTGCTTTCCGACGCTTTAAAGGAGAACTCTCCCGCTATGGCGCAGGTCCTCAGATCAAAGGGGATCGATCTCGCCGTACTGACGGGAGACAGCCTTGAGGCGGCACAGAAGGCCCTCGCTCCTCTCGGTGACATAAAGCTGCACGCTGGTCTGATGCCTGCGGACAAAATGGATCTTATAAAGAAATATTCCGAAGAGAACGGGCCCGTACTTATGATCGGAGACGGTGTGAACGACGCCCCTGCCCTGTCCCTGGCTGACGCCTCGGTGGCTATGGGCGGCATAGGCAGCGACATCGCGGTGGAATCCTCCGACGCGGTACTGGTGAACGACGATATCATGATGATCCCCTACATCCTGGACACCGGGGAAAGGGTCATGAAGAAGATAAAGACGAACCTGACGGCGTCCGTAGTTATAAACCTTACCGCCATGGTTCTCTCGGCTCTGGGCCTTCTGACTCCGGTCACCGGAGCCCTGTGGCATAACGTGGGTTCGGTATTCGTTGTGGTAAATGCCGCGCTGCTTCTGAGGGAAAAGAACCAGCAGTAATTGATATATAATCAGAAACTGAAAGGCAGATATGCTGCTATGACCGCGAAAACGACCGCGGGCAGCATATTTGCCACTTTTACTTTTTTGCCCCAGACCAGGTTGACGCCCACACAGAATATAAGAACGGATCCTATCAGCGACAGATATGAAAGGGCGAGGGACGTCATCACGGGAGCGACGAACTTCGCCAGAAGCGTTATGGCGCCCTCGAAAAGAAACACGGGGACAGCGGAAAAAACACACCCCTTACCCATGGATGAACTCATCACGGCGATTATGATAAGGTCCAGTACGGCCTTAACGGCCAGTGTCGACCAGTCCCCTGTCATTCCGTCCTGTATGGCGCCGACTATGGCCATCGCTCCGATGCATACGGTAAGGGACGCGTCCACGAATGCGCCCACGAAACGGGTGTCGGAGCCGTTGCCGGATTTCACCTTGAGCCATTCGCCGAAGCGCTCGAATCCGTTCTCGATACCTATCAGTTCTCCGACGAAGGCTCCCAGAGCGAGGCAAAGCACAACAAGCATGGATCTTCCTCCCGTAAGCGCGTTTTCCTCAACGGAAAGCATCCCCTGCATGGCGCCGGAGATCGCGATGAAGATGACGCTTATCCCGCAGGCTTTGGTCAGGCTGTCCTGCTGGGATTCATCAAAAAGCCTTGACGCGAAGAGCCCTATGAGCCCTCCAGCCACTATGCCGGCGCAGTTTATGATTGTTCCCAGTCCTATCATTTTCATGCCCCCTGTTCGTTATTCGTAGTATAAACGAAAAATCTCCCGTTTATTTGAATTATGTGATAAATATGCTATGGATTTTGAGTTTGTCCATGGTATTCTCTTTATGGAAAATTTATATGGCATTCACCTGCCGGATGAAAGGCATCGACGATGGGCATAATATCTGAAAAACTGCAGTTCGGAAAGCTGGAAAAGGGCCCCAGGAATCTGATCACCGACGTAACGGGTCTGAGGGTCGGTCACTTTACGGTTTCAGCCGGAGACATCCAGACGGGCGTCACCGTGCTAATGCCCGGTCTGGACAGTGCCTTCAGAAACAAATATCCCGCCGCGGTGGACGTCATCAACGGATTCGGTAAAAGCACCGGTCTTTTGCAGATAGAAGAGACGGGTTCTCTGGAGAGCCCGATAATGTTCACCAATACCTTCAGCATACCGGCGGTGCAGCAGGCCCTTCTGGGATATATGCTGCGCACGAACCCCGAGAGCGGTTCCTCCGAATCCACGGTAAACACCGTCGTTACGGAATGCAATGACGGATACCTCAATGACATCAAGAAAATGATCATCCGCCCCCAGGACGCCATAAGAGCCATGGCCAACGCGAAGGCCGAGTTCGCCGAAGGAGCCGTGGGCGCCGGAAGGGGCATGAAATGCTTCGGTCTCAAGGGAGGCATAGGTTCGGCATCGAGAGTCTTCGAGATCTACGGAAAACGTTATACGCTGGGAGCATTCGTGCTCGCGAATTTCGGTTCCGCCGGAGAACTGACGGTGTCCGGAAGACGTGTATCTGTCTCTGAGGAAGCGGACGGCCCCGACAAGGGCTCGTGCATCACAGTCATCGCCACGGACATGCCCCTTTCATCCCATCAGCTTAAACGATGCTCCCGCAGAGCCCAGAACGGTCTTGCCCGCACGGGCAGCTATACCGGCGAAGGCAGCGGGGACATCACGATAATGTTCTCCACAGCGAACCGTATCCCCCACAAAGATCCCGGGAGGATCACCAGGGTCGAATACATCTCAGACAGATGCCTCGACACCGTATTCGAAGCTGTCAGAGACACCGTCGAGGAAAGCGTCATAAGCTGCCTTCTGCACGCCGAGAGCGTCACAGGCAGGGACGGTAGGACTCTTAAGTCCCTTAAGGACGTCGATGAATACTATAAGGACATCCTCTTCTGAAGGATGTCCTTTGTCTTTCAGTGCTTCTGCTGCTTCACCCAGATGTTCATGACCATTTCCGCGGGAAGGAACTTTATCAGTGCCACCTGAAGCCTCACGGGAAGGCCGAGGATGGAGATCTTCCTTTTTCTTCTCAGGTCCTTCATGGCTCTTTCCACCACCTGAGAAGCGCTGTACCATCTGTCGAAGTATGTGATGGTGTCATCCACCTTCGCGTGGTCGATGAATTCCGTTTCCACCCATCCCGGGCAAACGCACATTACGTGGATCCCCTTCGGGGCAAGTTCCTTTCCCAGGCCCCTCGAAAAGCTCAGAACGAAGGCCTTCGTCGCGGCGTAGGTGTTCTCAAAGGGCACCGGCTGCCAGCATGAGTTGGAACCCATGTTGATTATCGTGTCTCCCCTTTGCATGTAAGGAAGGCTGAGCCAGCACATGGCTGTCAGTGCCCTGTCGTTCAGATCTATGCTGGTGAGCTGCTCTGCCAGGTCCAGTTCCCCGAACATGCCGAAGAGACCTGTTCCTGCGTTGTTGACCAAAAGCTTTATCTCCGGCGAGGTTTCCTCCAGAAGAGCCCTGTAGCGCTCCAGGCTCTCTTTTTCCGTCAGATCCATATCGAGTATCCTGACATTCGTTCTAAGCTCTGAGGCGAGCTCAGCGAGCCTTTCCTTCCTCCTGGCTATCAGCCAGATCTCATCGAGCCGATACTCCCTGTCGATGGCCAGGGCAAATTCTTTTCCTATACCGGAGGAAGCTCCGGTTATGACCGCTATTTCCATGCTGAATTCCTTTCTGAAAATGTCAATGCGCATTTTACCACAAAATCTCCTCATGCTGCATATGAGTCTGATACAATATCCTCAGGTGAGTTATATATGAGATATGACGATACATTGAGCGCTGTCTTCGTCAGAAGGAACAACCGCTTTTCCGCGGACGTTCTGATC
>CADBPP010000209.1 GCA_902796565.1 uncultured Eubacteriales bacterium
ACCTGGACGATAACCTGTCCTCCCCATCGTTTTGTCGCCATAACGGCGGGCAGCACTTCCAGTACCATCGCTTCATGGGCTGTGCTGATGTTTCCCTTCTCATCCGCGAAGGTCGCCCTGATCAAAAGGGTATCGATCGGTACTTCTTTGTACATCAGATATTCTTCCCCACCGACGGTAACCAGTTCCACTTCGTCATAACCGCAGTCTTTTGTCTTCTGGTTCATTTTCCCGCCTTCATAGCGGGGATCAATATATGTACCTATGCCAACCTTCGATATTTTTCCGGGCTCCTTCAGTGCCATGCTGTGAAACATATTGGCCATCTGTCCCTGCGGAAGGTTGAATGCCTCGATCTTATTGCCGGCAATCAGGTCCATCATTCTGGCTGACTGACCCCAGTGGCCGCCGATCACCCGCCGGAGCAGGCCTTCATGCGCCAGATGCGTCATCCCGCCGGGCATTCCGATGGAAGCCTGTCCGCATGTATGGAAATAGGTCAGGTTGCACGGATGACCTTCCTCCAGGAACCGGCGCTCTATCTCCTTGAGAATGCTTTCGCTCGCTGAGATCAAAGTCATTCCTATCGTACAAAGGGTCGTGCTGTCCTTAATCAGATCCACAGCTTCTTTCGCTGTCAATACTGCAGGTTTCCGCATAATTACCATCCTCCTTCTTCAGTGATCCTGCGCAGCTCAAGTTTCCTTACCTTGCCGTTCTGTGTTACCGGAAAGGCTTTCACCTTTTTGATCAGTACAGGAACCTCATATGTAGCTATTTTCTTTTTCAGGAAGCTCTTAAGATCTTCTGTATCAATATCCTCATCATTCTCCGTTATGATGGCAGCAGACGGAACTTCTCCGTACTCCTGGCTGCTTACGGCATATACAGCCGCTTCCTCAATCCCGGGATACTGCAGGATCACATCTTCCACCTGGATCGGGAATATCTTTTCACCTCCCCGGTTAATGATGTCCTTGAGACGATCTATCACAAACACATGTCCCTGCTCGTCCATATATCCCACGTCCCCGCTGTACATCCTGTCATCCGGCAGCGACGGTGCATCCCATCTGCCGCGCGCTATGCAGGGTCCGCAAAATACCAGTTCACCGATCTCTCCGGGTGGGAGCGGCCTGTGCTCACTGTCCACCACCAACATCTCGACATTCGGGACCGCCATGAGAGGCCCCTTGTGAACTGCGGAGAGCGTTCCTGATCCGGCTGTTTCCGTCATCCCGTATGCCAGATGAAGCGTTGCATTCGGCGCCAGGGCGCAGAACGCGTCCATATGTTCCCGGCTGATCGGTGCGCCGCCGCACACTGCCGTGCGAAGGGATGTTAGATCTTTTTCCGGATAATCGCTTTCTATGATCTGAAGATAGATCGTAGGAACGGAGTGGAAATGTGTTGCCCTGTATTTTTTGATCTTCCGCAGCACATCCTCCACCCGGTAGAACGAAGAGAGTACGACTGTTGCTCCCATGTAGATAAAATGCGTTGTCACGCAACTCAGTCCGAGAATATGGAACAGTGGTACGGAAAGGACCGTCACGGCTCTTTCATCCAGCTTCTGCACCTCCTGGTACCCGTACGCGGCCTCCAGAATATTGTGATGCGTTACCATCACCCCCTTGGGCTTTCCGGTGGTCCCTGAGGTATGCATAATGACCGCTGTGTTTTCAATGTTCTGACAGCTTTGGATATCAACATGCAGGTCCTCGCGTTCAAAATCATTCCGCTCAGTCAAAACCTTTTTGATCCCCAGCCGCTTTGCGGGGCCTTCGATCTTATCCAGCCACATCGAATCGCTGAAAGCCAGCTTCGCATTCATTGCGCTCAGATAATTCTCGATCTCTTCTTCCCTGAACTTTGTATTGATCATCAGCGCAATGCATCCGAGTTTCATCGCCGCGTAGAAAACCGCGACGGTATTTGCGCTGTTGACCATGAGTACCGCGATCTGATCCTGCTCCTGCAGGTGGTATTTCACCTGCAGGACCATCGCCAGTTCATCGGCTCTTTTCTTAAGCTCCCGGTATGTCACTTCTTCATGGTCATCAATGACTGCTGTCTTGTCCGGGTATTTACTCGCAGAAGCAGCCAGGGTATCATAAATATTACGAAAGGGCTTATGATAATCCTTAAGCATGCCTCTCACCTCCTGCTGATCATTTGCAAAGCTCAAACAGCACTGCCAGTCCCTGTCC
>CADBPP010000210.1 GCA_902796565.1 uncultured Eubacteriales bacterium
CATTCTGACCGCCATGGCCAGGGAAAAGAACATCACCGTCATCATGTCGCTGCATGAGATAGATCTGGCGGAGAAAGTGTCCGACCGCATCATAAGCGTCAGGGACAACAGCATGTTCTGCTGCGGGGAACCCGAGACAGTATTCGAAGAAGAGACCATCAGAGAGCTCTATGACATCGACAACGGTTTCTTCGATCCTCTTTTCGGCAGCATAGAGCTTGCGGCCACGAAGAGCGATGCCCCCGAGGTGTTCGTCATCTCCGGGGACGGACTGGGCATACCTGTATACAGAAAACTCCAGAAGGACAAGATACCCTTTGCAGCCGGTATCCTTTACCGAAACGATATGGATTACCGCCTGGCAAGGCTCCTGGCTTCGGAGGTCGTCTCGGAAGTTCCGAACGAACCCATCAGCGAATGGAACATTGAAAGGGCAAAGGATATCATAAACGGCTGCGGGAGAGTTATAATAGCTATGCCCCATATAGGAACGAACAACCAAAGGCTGAAGGAGCTGATCGACAGCATACCCGAGGAGAAAAAGGAGATCGTATGAGCAGAGGACTGATACATATTTACTGCGGTGACGGGAAAGGGAAGACCACAGCCGCCACCGGCCTCGCCGTAAGGGCGGCAGGAGCCGGGATGAAGGTGCTCATAGCCAGGTTCATGAAAAAGGCCGAGAGCGCCGAGCTGGACGCCATGAAGCTTATACCCGGCATCGAGGTCATACCCATCGAAAAGGAATACCGCTACGTCAAGGTGAAGAACGAGAACGTGTCGGAAGAAGCGATAGAGTATCTCAATTCCTACTTCGACAAGGCGGTGGAGAAGGCCATGAGCGGTGAATATGACCTCATCGTGCTGGATGAGATCATCGGAGCCACCAGGAGGGAACTCATCCCGGTGAAAAAGCTCACAGACTTTCTGAAGAACAGACCCGAGAACCTTGAAGTCGTAATGACCGGAAGAGGGCCTCTGGATGAACTCGTCGAGATGGCGGATTATGTATCTGAGGTAAAGAAGATCAAACATCCCATCGACCAGGGGATCTACGCGAGAAAGGGGATCGAGTTTTGAAGGAGCCCATCACACTGGATACGATCTTCCTGTTCGACCTCGATTCCACCATCACTTCAAAAGAGATCCTTCCTTACATCGCTTCCATCAAGGGCATAGAAAAAGAGCTGGAGAAAATGACCGAGGAGACCATGAAGGGCCATCTGCCTTTCAGAGAGAGCTTCCTCGCGAGGGTCGACCTCCTGAAGGATATACCTCTGGAGGAAGCGGCTGATGTGATCGCCTCAGTCCCCCTCAATGAAAAGCTGGTCGCTTTCATCAGGGAACACAAAGACATCTGCTTCATCATAACGGGGAACCTGGATGTATGGATCGGAAAGCTGGTGGAAAGGATAGGACTTGAGCCTGATCACTGTTTCTGTTCCACCGCCGAGGTGACGGATGGACAGGTAACGGGAGTGGAAAAGATCCTGGATAAAGTGGCCGTCACCACGAACTTTGAGCGCTACAGAGTCGCCATAGGGGACGGAAACAATGACATCGGAATGATCCGTACCGCTGAAGTAGGCATCGCCTTCGGAGGAGTGCGGGAACTCAGCGAGCGCATGAAGGAAGAAGCCGACATCGTGTGCCTTACTGAAGATGAACTGATCGAGACTCTGAACGGATTTCTCATATGATTTTCACTGAGCAGCCATGCTGCTCACTTTTTCTTTGTTCGGTTCTTATTGCGCCGCCACGAAGCCTGAGATATAATTAATAAATGATAAATCGCATCACCGGATGCATTTGCACAACAGACAGGTCCGGGGAAAGGAATCGTATCATGAAACACTCACTCACATCAGCTGCGGCAGTGCTGCTCGCCGCTTTGCTGATCGTCGGGATTCTTCCGTCGGGAGCATTCGCTGAAGAATACACCCCCGGGGAGCATATGCTCCGTATAGATTATGTTGATCAAAACGGATTATTCGACCAATATGAGGCAATGCTGCTTCCGGGAGATGAATACAGTGTCGCATCTCCCATCAGGGAAGGCTATGAGACCGACTGTGCCGTCGTATCAGG
>CADBPP010000211.1 GCA_902796565.1 uncultured Eubacteriales bacterium
CCCCGCCCTTCCATCCTGGTGCTTCGACGGAGCTATCCTTGCCATGCAGGGAGGCACTGAAACGATCATGAAAAAGGCCACTGCATTCATGGAAGCCGGAGGGAAACTGTCCGGCATCTGGTCCCAGGACTGGTGCGGCTGCAGGGTCACCGGATTCGGCTACCAGGTCATGTGGAACTGGGAATGGGACAGAAATCTCTACCCCGGACTTGACGGCGCCATAGCCGAACTTAAGGAAAAGGGAGTCCGCTTCCTGGGATACATCAATCCATTCATGGCTCTGGAGGGCGAACTGTACAGGTACGCATCGTCAAAGGGCTACTGCGTGAAGAACTATCAGCTTGATGACTATCTGGTGAAGATCACCACCTTCCCCGCCGCCATGATCGATCTGACCAATCCCGAAGCATGGGAATGGTACAAGGGCGTCATCAAACGAAACATGATCGATCTCGGAATGGGAGGCTGGATGGCGGACTTTGGTGAATACCTTCCCGTGGACTGCGTCCTTTACAGCTGTGTGGATCCCTACTTCATCCACGACAACTGGCCGGAGATGTGGGCGAAACTGAACATGGAGGCCATAACGGAAGCCGGAAAGGAAGGTGAGGTGTTCTTCTTCACAAGAGCCGCCTACACCCGTTCAGCGGGCTATACGCCCATGATGTGGACCGGGGACCAGCATGTGGACTGGTCCGTGGACGACGGGCTCCCCTCCGTAATCACGGCATCCCTGTCCCTTTCCATGAGCGGCTTCGGAATGTCCCACTGGGACGCCGGAGGATACACCACCATCATGAGCATGACCAGGGACGAGGAACTGCTCCTCAGGTGGCTGGAACTCAGCGCCTTCTCCCCGATGCTCAGGACCCATGAAGGGAATCAGCCCTCCAGGAACGTCCAGTTCGATACCACCGAGGCCCTTATGGCTCAGACGGTAAGGATGAGTCTTATACACTCAAACCTCGGAAAGTACCTTATGAAGCTCTCGGAAGAGAACTCCTCCGCCGGAACTCCCGTGATAAGGCCCCTTTTCTACCATTACGATGAAAAGCCCTGTTATGCCCTCAAGGATGAATACCTGCTGGGGCCCGACGTGCTGGTGGCACCGGTTATAAGAAGCGGCGAAACCCAAAAGACCGTGTTCCTTCCCGTAGACAGGTGGGTACACCTCTTCTCGAAGAAGGAGTATTCCGGAGGCACGCATACCGTCGACGCCCCCGTCGGGTATCCTCCGGTGTTCATAAGGGCCGCAAGTCCCGATTTCGATGAACTCATATCCATTTCAGATATTTAACGACAACAAGGAGAAAACATGAAACAGACGACTGACAGAGAGCAGAAAGCCTCATCCCGCGTAAGCTACGGCTTCGCGGACATCTACGGCGGCGGCGCGTTCGTGGTGATATCCACCTTCTACACCGCATTTCTGACAAAGGCTCTCGGAATGCCCCCTGCCCTGGCAGGGACGATCCCTCTTGTGGGAAAGATCTGGGACGCGGTGACGGATCCCATGATGGGAAACATCGCTGACCGCACCACCAGCCGTTTCGGAGCCAAGCGTTTCTGGATACTGGTGGGGAGCATCGTTTCCGCGGTGACCTTCGCGGTGATGTGGATACCCTTCCTTTCCGGTTCCACCACTGCCCGCTACATCTTCTATATGCTGATGTACATGCTCTTTTCCACGGGCTTCACCATCGTCATGGTGCCCTATAACGGGCTTCTTCCCGACATGGTGAGCGACTATACCGTGAGAGCGCGGTTCTCATCCACCAGGATGATTTTCTCGGCTCTCGGAGCGATCATCGCTGGACTTGTGCCCACGCTGATGATAAAGGACAACACTGACCCCGCCCAGTACCTCACGGTGGCCCTTATCTTCTCGGTGATCTTCCTGGTATGCATCCTCATCACCTTTGCGGGCACATGGGAAAAGCAGAGGACACCGGTCTCCATAACCATGGCGGAGACCTTCACCCAGTCCTTCACCGTTTTCAAAAGCCGCTCCTTCAGGCTTTTCATCGCTATCTTCATCTTCGGACAGACGGCGGCGGACTTTATCACCGGCCTCGCGGTATACTATGTGGATGACGTACTGAACGCCTACGGCGGAGGAAACTTCACGATCCTTATGGGGGTCCTTCTGGTAGCGCAGCTTCTGGGAATGATCCTTTTCGGCCCCATAATGGCCAGGACCTCCAAAAAGTTCCCGATCCTCGTGGGCGCCCCCGTGAGGATGGCAGCTACACTGGCGATGCTCTTCTTCAGCTATGAGGGAGGCCCCTTCCCCGTTATCCTGGGACTTTCATTCATCATCGGCCTGGCCATGGCTGGCACTTCCACCACCATCTACGCCATCCTGGCTGATCTGGCGGACGTGGACGAGCTCATAACCTCCATCAACCGTCCCGGCACCTGTTCCGGCATGGCCACCTTCGCGAGAAAGATATCCGCTGGACTTTCATCCGCCCTCATCGGAGTGCTTCTCGCCATGGTGGGCTATAACGAGACACTGGCCATGCAGGGGCTCAGACAGAGCGCTTCCACCCAGAAGGGGATCGCCTATGTGTATGTGTTCTCCCAGATAATCCTTCTGGCGCTCACTCTGATATTCACGATCCGCTTCCCTGTCACGAAAAAGGAATTTGACGTGGTAAGGACAGAGGCCGCCCGCAGAAGGGGCGAGGACACAAGCGTTCCCACCGAAGAAGAGAAAAAGATCTGCGAAGACGTTACAGGCTTCACATACGACAGGCTCTGGAACGAGGACAACGCACTCAGATTCAAATAATATCCAAAGATCAATATAAACAAACAAAACAAAGGAGAAAACAATGAAGTATTTTCTTGACAGCGCCATCCTTGACGAGATCAAGCAGGCACACGATGATTTTATCCTGGACGGGATCACGACAAATCCCAAGCACATCATGAATTCCGGCAAAACCTTCAACAAAGCCATCGATGACATCGCCAAATGGGCGGATGACCAGGGCTACAAGAGCTGGGAAGACTTCCCCATCTCCGTTGAGATCAATCCCTACCTCGTAAATCCGGACGAGATGGTGCAGATGGCTAAGGACATCTCCTCAGTCTCCCCCTGCTTCGTCATAAAGATCCCTTCCATCTATCCCGGCATCCAGGCGGCAAAAAGACTTGAAGCCGAAGGAGTCAGGACGAACCTGACACTGGTGTTCTCCGCGGCCCAGGCCATTATGCCCGCTAAGCTAGGCTGCCTGTTCGTATCACCCTTCATAGGCTGGAAGGAGACCAACGGAGAAGACTGCCGCCAGTACATCAAAGACATCGTGGACATGTACAAAAACTACGGTTATTACGGGAAGACCCAGATCATCTGCGCGGCCATCCGTACCCCGAAGCAGTTCGTGGACTGCGCCGTGGCGGGAGCGGACATAGTCACAGCAGGACTGCAGGTATATCTTGATTCCTTCGCCCATCCCTACACCAGACAGGGACTGGAGACCTTCCAGAGCGCGTGGGACAATACAAAGAAGGACCCCAGAGCAAAGGGCTACAATAAGTAAAATGAAAATAGGATTCGTTGGACTCGGCATCATGGGCGAAGCCATGTGTGCCAACATAATAAGGAAACATGACGATAAAGTCTATGTTTATGACGTGATACCGGATAAGACGCAGACAATGGCGGATATGGGAGCGATCCCCTGCGAAAGCGCCCTCGATGTGGCCCGCAGCGCGGACATTTTCATTACCATGGTGCCTAAATCCGAGAATTCTATGGAAGTTTACACCGAGATACTGCCGGAGGCAGATGGCCTCATCTGCATCGACATGAGCACCATCCATCCCCACGTTTCCATTCAGATATCGGAGATGATCAGAAAATCGGGCGGATCCTTCGCCGACGCTCCCGTCGTGAAATCCCGTCCCGCGGCCCTGGAGGGCAAGCTGGGTATCTACGTGGGATGCGATGAGGAGCTTTATGAAAAGATCCTTCCCGTGCTCTCATACATGGGTGAGAACATCATCAGAATGGGTGAAAACGGCAAGGGCCTCGTGATGAAGATCTGCCATAACGCCCTGGTCTCCCAGATCCAGAACGGCGTGAACGAGACCGCGACCCTTGCGTCTCTGTGCGGTATAGATATCCTTACCTATGCCCAGGCCATTTCCTACGGCGGAGCCGGCAACTGGTATCTGGATTCCAAAAAGCAGACCATCGCAAAAGAGGACTTCACGACCGCTTTCTCTGTCGCGAATGAGCACAAGGACGTGCACATATGCCTTGAGCTGGCGGAAAAGATGGGTTTTGAGATGCCCGGAGAGGAAAACGCCGCTAAGGTCTATGACATGGCAATGGAATCAGGCATAGGGTCGGAAGACTTTTCGGCAACTATAAAGGTGGTAAGAAATGGATATACTCCAAAGACTGAATGAAGTGAACGACGTGGAGATCATAGACTGCCATGATCCACGATTCGCAAAATACGGCAGGCTGCTCACCGGTTATGACACATCGATGATAATCGATTACATGGAGCGCTTCACCCCCATCCCCCGGGAAGGAAACGTATATATCGCTTCCGACTATGAGATGGAAAAGCTGCCTCTCATCGAAGAGATGTCCATGGTCGTCTACGGTTCCGAAGAGGTCCAGGCAGGCTACTGCAACGGCCGCAACGACACCTACAACGGTTTCGAGTATCATAAGGACATCGAAGTGAACATATGCGTCACCGACCTGATGCTGGTGCTGGCAAAGACATCCGACCTTCAGGACAATACCATCACAGCTGACAGGGCACAGGTATTCTTCTTCCCGAGAGGGACCGTGATCGAGATGTACGGCGATACGATGCACCTCTCCCCCCTGAGGGTCTCCGATGCGGGTTTCAGGGCCGTGGTCATCCTTCCAAAAGGGACCAACACTCCCCTGACCCAGGCGGAAGCCATCATGCGCAACAAGAAGATCTCTGAAGGCGACACAGAAGCAAGGCTCCTCCTTCAGAGAAGGAAGTGGGTCGTGGCCCATCCCGACAGAAAAGCACTGATCGAACAGGGAGCATTTCCGGGACTGCTCGGTGAGAACAAAAGACTCGTGTATTGAAAGGACGATATGAAAAAGTTTGAAGTTATATATGTGCCCGCGGGAGTGGGCACATTTCACATGGAAAGCGCGAAAGATCTGCTCGAAAAAAGCATTGCTCTTCTTAAAAGCATCTGTGAGGACACCGTCTGTCCCGAGGACATTCTCCTCAGCCCCGACGCCGTAGACAGCTTTCTGGAGAACAAAGATCCCGATCTTATCATCTTCCAGAACCTGACTTTCGCCAACGGAGCATACATGCAGCAGGTCATGAGACGTTTTCCGGATTCTCCCCTGCTGATATGGACCCTGAGGGAACCCGCAATAGACGGAGGAAGGCTCAGGCTCAATTCCCTTACAGGCGCCTTCAGCGCGGCAAATACCGTAAAATCCTTTACCCCAAAGCAGTTTGAATATGTCTACGGCTCTCCTGCCGAGGAAAAGGTCATAAAAACCATCCGCGCCACAGTTGCCGCGGCAAAGGTGAAGTATCAGCTGAAGGAACTGAAGATCGCCCAGATAGGTCACACACCGGAGGGGTTCGGATTCGGAAGAGCTTTGGACAATGAGATGCTCAGTATCTTCGGAGTCAGGATGGAATCGATAGAGGCCAGAGAGCTC
>CADBPP010000212.1 GCA_902796565.1 uncultured Eubacteriales bacterium
CAAGAACAGCAAAGAGAGACAGGGGACGAGGCGCTGGGAATTGGAAGACCGTCAATATTCTCGCGCACAGATGCGGGAAAGGACTATCGAAGATGAGTGAAATCTTATTACAGGCAGCGGCACTATTGATCATGGTCTGCGCGGCCCTGGGATCCGCCTATGTGATCCCCTTTATCCGCAGGACGGCAGGAAAAGAGGTGATGTCAGAGATCGCTGAGTGGGCGGAGCGCGCCGTCCTTTTTGCCCGGCAGACCATGCAGGCCGAAACGGGGGCAGAGAGGAAGGCTTATGTACTGAAGTTTTTGACACGGCTCGCTACAGAAAAGAAGTGCCCGGTCACCGCAGAACAGATAGACATACTGATCGAGTCAGCCGTCAAGGGAATGAAAATAGCAGAGGAAGGATACCTGGAGAAGAGATCAAACAGCCGGCTGGATAATTAGTCAGCAAACGCCGGATCCGGAAATTACACCTAATAGATCATAGAGGATTCCTCAGCCGGTGAAAAAGAAAAACCCGTACCACAGATATTCTGGTTATGGTAAAGTATTTCTAATAAACAGCTGTTCCGCCCAACATTTCAGCACTGACACAGGAGAGTTAACGCCATGATCTCATTTTTCAAAAAAGCTTTCGGAAACAAGCCGGAAGAAAAGACAGCCCCGGCAAAGCCATCAGCCCCGGCAAAGCCATCAGCCCCGGCCCCCGGGCCGGAATGTCCCATTTACGAATACATCAAATCCCATACACAGGATGGGCGGCTTCCGGATGACTTCTGCATCCCCTGGATCAGAGGAAACTGGGCTCCCGGTGCGCAGGATGGCGTAGCGTTGTACCATATGGCACCTCCCCAGCCGGATCAGACCAGAGAGGAAATGATACTGGAAGCGCTTAAACTGATGTCTGACGAGGACAACCGGGATCATATAAAGGAGATTTTCCGGATTTTTGAAGAATTAGATCAGAAGACTTCCATCGTTCGCTTGTTTGACGAGATCATTCGAGTCCTGGCCGGAAACCAGGCGTCTCTCTGCTTTCGGTCAAGATGGGCCTGACGGTACTCGCCCCGTTCGATGTTCCGTTTGTAGAAGAAGTAATGACCGAATTCGGAGTATACGATGAATTTACCTACTATGCCGCCAGGACACTGTCTATGAATAAGTGGGAAAACGGAAATGACGAACTGTTTCGTCTGGCAAAGAATGTCCGTGGGTGGGGGCGTATCCATGCAGTTCAATACCTTCGTCCCGAAACACAGGAGATCCGGGACTGGCTCCTCTATGAAGGTTCCGATAACAGGGTTCTTCCTCAGTACTCCTCAGATATCTGCCTTCAGAAGTCGGAAGCGGAGAGCAGGCTTGATTCGGCACTTTCGGCTGAAGAATTTGAGGCTGTCGGAGAGCTGATCAGAGCTTCGCTTGAGTCCGGTCCGTGTCCGGGAATTACGAACGCATCTGCGCTGCTGCCTAAGTTCCTGGAGAAAGGAAAGGAGTTCGGGGTGGATCCGGGGCTGCGGGAGATGATTGAGAAGGCGCAGCCGTGAGAAACAAAAATGATAAGACGCACATGAACCGGAGGAACGTCCGGCATGTAAATTTGGGATTGCGGAAACAGGTAAAAATATTGTATAATAAATTCCGGTTTAAGCATAAAAATATTTGTGCAAATAAGAAATAGAGGAGGAATTATGAATCGACTGGCAAAGTTTTTGAGAGATTACTCCTTCGCCAGGTTCTTTCTTCCGCTGGGTCTCATCCTGATCATTTTCGGCATTGCCGAAACCCGCATCTCCGAAACCCGGAAGAACTATCCGCAGACGGACGCGGTTGTCTCGAGGACCGAGCTGTATGAGGAGGCTCATAAAGAAGGAGACGGGGAGGAAGAAGCGACATACCGGATTTTCGTCAGATACACCGTGGACGGACAGGAGTATGAGGCGGAATACGGGATTTTGCCCGAGCTGGAAGAGGGTACTTCCGTGAGGATTGACTACAATCCCGACGATCCCCGTGATATTTCGCAGCCGACCGGAAAGATTCTGCCGACTGCCACGATCCCGGCCGGCATCGCGGCCCTTGCCGCCGCCTTCATCAGTATCGGGAAGACAAGAAAGAAAAATGCAGCACTGAAACGCCAGGAGGAGGGGTGGAAGAATGGATTCTAAGACATATCTGTTTCAGCCGGAGAAGAAGATTCTTAAACAGGGCTTTTTTATGACCGACGAGGGCGGCAGTATCGTCTGTGAGGCGAAGATGCTGAAGCAGCCGCTGATCGGCGCCATGCAGTTTGAATTTGTCAACCGCCTGACGGGAAAAACCGAACCGCATTCCGTCAGCAAGACAGTGACAACGGAGACGTCCACCAACGGTTTTACGGATCTCTTTTCCACGAAGTCCCGCTTCAAGCTGGACGGAAAAAATATATGGGACTATCTGCATGAGGCGGGGATCCGGATCGAGTCGCATCTGCTGAAGGGGAAGCTGGGCATGAGCTATGACGTGACCCTGAAGGGGCGGCCGCTCGCCACTGTCGCGTCGACGACCCCCAAGGGGAAAGGCATGATCACGAGCCCCTTTGTCTACGATGTGACGGCGGCGGAGGAGGACCTGGATCTGGCGTTTCTTGTCACATTCGCCATTGCCCGCACGGATCAGACTTTCTACAACTGAGAACGCCGCGCATCATGACTTGACTCAGGTTTAATACACGGTTTGTTACAAAGGCGCTCTCCGGCGGAGCGCCTTTCTCTGTTCCGGGCCGCCCGCAGATGTGCGTCCTTACGGCAGAATAACCGGACCGGGCTGCCCGGAGGTTCCGCAGGATAAAAGAAGTTGCCTTTTCCGGTAAAATTGAGTATACTGTCAGAGATCTTATTGTATGGAAAAAAATACAAAGGAGGTATGTGATTGGGCTATCACAAAGATATGAGAATTTACGCGGACGCGAAACGCGAAACCGTGATAAGAAATGATACTATTTCAGATGAGCTTTACAGGGAATTTGACGTAAAGCGGGGCCTTCGGGATCTGAACGGGAAGGGCGTGCTGACTGGTCTCACCAATATTTCCGAGATCATCTCCTTTAATGAAGAGGACGGGCAGCGCGTTCCCTGCGACGGAGAGCTCTGGTACCGCGGATACAATGTCAGAAATCTTGTCAGAGAATATACAAAGGACCGCTTCGGATATGAGATTCTGACCTATCTTCTTCTCTTCGGGGAGCTTCCGGGAAAGAAAGAGGCGGACGAATTTATTGATGTGCTGGAGACGGCCAGAGATCTTCCCACAAATTTTACGCGCGACGTCATCATGAAGGCTCCGACCAGGGACATCATGAATTCCATGACGCGCAGCATTCTTACCCTCGCTTCCTATGACAAACGTGCGCAGGAGACGGATCTCAACAACGTGATCCGCCAGTCTCTCAACCTGATCGCCGTATTTCCGATGCTGGCGATTTACGCTTACCACGCCTACAACCACTATGAGAATCTCCAGAGCATGTATATCCACAGACCGGAGGAAGATAAATCCACGGCCGAGAACATTCTGCTCATGCTGAGACCCGACAGGCAGTATACCGAGACCGAGGCCAGGGTTCTGGACGCGGCACTCATGCTGCACATGGAGCACGGCGGCGGAAACAACTCCACCTTTACGACCCGCGTCGTCACGTCCTCCGGATCCGATACCTACGCGACGATCGGGGCGGCGATGTCCTCCCTCAAGGGGCCGAGGCACGGCGGAGCGAATATCAAGGTCATGGAGATGATGGAAAATATCCGCGAAAATGTGCGGGACTGGGAGGATGACGACGAGGTCAGGGATTACCTTAACCGCATGCTGATGGGCGCCGTATTTGATCACAAGGGCCTCATCTACGGTATGGGACACGCCGTCTATTCCGTCTCCGACCCCAGAGAGCGGATTTTCAAGAGCTTTGTCGAGAAGCTGGCCATGGAGAAGGGAAAGGAGAGGGAGCTCTCGCTCTACAACCGGATCGAATCCATCGCGCCCGAGGTGATCGCCGAG
>CADBPP010000213.1 GCA_902796565.1 uncultured Eubacteriales bacterium
GAGATAGGCATCGATATCTGGCAGGGAGTCATAGCACAGAACGACATAGTCGAGATCCAGAGAGTCACCGAAGGCAAGCTCGCCATGATCGGAGGCATCGATGGTCCGAAGGTCGATATAGAAAATATCACCGAGGAAGAGATCAGGGCCGAGGTCAGAAGGGCCTACGACACATACCTTCCCGGAGGAAGATTCTTCCCCGGCATCCCCAACGGACGCTGCTTCAGGGAATGGAACAATTCGATAGTGATGGACGAGGCTCAGCGCTACGGCGTTGAATATGCCCAAAAACACCCTGTATGAGGCGTGAGGAAGGGCTGTCCATACAATATTCTGTAATTTTTGTATAATTAGCCCACCGCAGAAGCCGGACATATGGTAAAATACTAGAAGTATGTTAGAGCGGTACAGCTCTACGATACTGCCGGATATATGCTTGCCGCGGCACAGGCCGGCCTACACAGCCGCCGCGGGAATTACGCGTATCACCGGCAGTGATAATTCTTATTCACAGACAGGAGATTTAACAGATGATCATTATCGGAGAAAAGATCAACGGTTCTATTCCTTCAGTGGCAAGAGCCATTGCAGAGAGGGACGAAGAGCACATCAAGAAGCTGGCTATCGCTCAGTCCGAAGCAGGCGCTACCTACATCGATGTATGCGCCAGCGTAGAGGATGAGATCGAAGTCGAGACCATGAAGTGGCTCATCGACCTGGTACAGTCGGTCACCGACACCCCGATCGCGGTTGACAGCCCCAATGCCCGCACCTGCGTGGAGTGCATGCAGTACTGCAAGAGACCCGGACTCATCAACTCAGTATCCGGCGAAGGCGACAAGATGGAAGTAGTATTCCCCGTTATCGCAGATACAAAGTGGGAAGTAGTCGCACTTCTGAACGGCGACACCGGTATCCCCAAGACCGCTGCCGACAGACTCAAGGTATTTGATGATATCATGGCAAAGGCAAAGGAATATGGCATCGCACCCAACCGTATCCACATCGACCCCCTCGTTGAGATGCTGTGCACCAGCGATGACGGAATCGCAATGGTAGAGGAAGTCATGCACTCGATCAAGGCTCAGTACCCCACCATCCACATCACCGGAGCAGTTTCCAACATCAGCTTCAACCTGCCCGCCAGAAAGCTCGTTAACCAGGCATTCGTCGTCCTGGCAATGAAGGCCGGAATGGACAGCGCAGTTCTCGATCCCCTTAACAAGGATATGCTGGGCATGATCTATGCCGCTGAAGCATGCCTCGGACTGGACGAGATGTGCATGGAGTACATCACCGCATACAGAGAGGGACTCTTCGGACAGAAGAAATAATTCAGGGAAATATCCTTACAGATCGGATCCGCCGCAAAGGCGGATCCTTTTGTTTGCGTTTTCCCGCGGGATAAACTGAAGGAAAGCATGCGAAAAATGCTTATATTCGATCAGATCACATAAAAGTATTGTACCGCAATCGTATGCTTCGGTATTATCGGTATCAAGATGACCATATGGGTGTTTTGCAATGAAACCATACACAGATAATCATTCTGTTTTTTCGCACAATTAACATCTGATAATGATGGTCAAGTACCGGCAGAGTGATGGATTCAGGCATCGCAGGAGAGCCTGACAGATAAACAACGCGGCCTGCCGGGAATCCCGGGACAGACCCCTTATCTTGTCGGAACCGCCAGCATAGCGGGATAAAAAAGAGAGGTCACTATTCTGACCTCGAAGCCCCGCATCAGCGTAAGCAGGTGACGGGCAGTTCACGTCGGGAGCTGCAGCTGAGGTACGTAAAATCCTTTATTTATACTGAGAAAAGTGTTATTATTGTAAAGACGGACTGTTTGTGGTCCCGACGGAATCATGTATCCGTTCACAACCAGGAGAAAAAGATGTTCTATTTTCTGACCAGCAGCCTCTTAAAAGGCCGCTCCCCGGAACTGGATAATACGAACGATCTCGCTGACGAGATCGCATACCGATGCCAGGGAGAAAGAAAAGCTGTTTTCGTATGCGCGGATCCTTTCCATTATGAAGGCAACGAACGTTTCGGCTCCACTGTCAAAAGCGCACTGGAAAACTCCGGGATCCAGTTTTCCTCCTATCAGATACTTGATGGAAGGAACGAGCGGGACGCGGAGGAACTCATCCGGGAAAGCGATCTGGTGATACTCTCGGGAGGTCATGTCCCCACTCAGAATGCTTTTTTCAGACGTATCGGCCTGAAAGATCTTCTCGGAACATTCTACGGCACCCTCATAGGAATAAGCGCCGGCACAATGAACTGTGCAAGGATCGTATATGCTCAGCCGGAGCTAGAAGGAGAAGCCGCTGATGATGGATATCTCAGATTCCTGCCGGGTCTTGCTGTCACCCAGACCAAGATCATCCCCCATTACAATGAGACGAAAGATCTTATACTGGACGGGATGAAGCTTTTCGATGACATAACCATACCGGACAGCATAGGTCACAGGTTTTACGCACTGTGTGACGGCAGCTATATCATGGGGGACGGTTCAATGGAGATGCTTTGCGGAGAGGCGTATCTGATCGAAGACGGCCGTATCTCCCGGATCAGTTCGGCTGATGAAAAAAAGTATATCTGAACAAATATATCGTATCGGAGGAAAGAGACTATGGGATTATTTACAAAACACAACAGGAATGTCGACATGCTGACCGCTGATCTGCCCGACAAGGACAGGAAGGAGGTGCTCCGCCTTTTAAGGGGACTCAGCTTCACGAAATTCCTTGTAAACCCCAAGATCGATGCTGACAAGAAAAAGGAAGTATACGGCAAAAGGCTCAATTACATCCTGGATCTCACCCAGCAGATCAACGGCATCATGAAAAAGAACGGGAAAAAGCCCCTGTTCTCTAACGCCCATGACTATAATGCCCTGGGCAGGGATTACGTCAACCTGATGCAGGAATCGAACCAGAGCTGGTAAGATCTTCTCTCTTCCCTCATGGGAAGAGTTTTTTTATCTCCGGACGTATAAAAAACAGGGACAGCGCTGGCTGTCCCTGCGATCGTTATCGAAGCTACTGTGCTTACTGCATCAGTCCGTAGTAGAACGAACGGATCGCGATCTCCTGATCCATAACGGTCTTCTTTGCGATTTCCGGTGTATTCGGGTTCAGTTCCTTGTACTGTTCCCATGTAAGGAAGTCGCGGCTCTTGAATTCGTCCACCTTCAGCTCGGTGTAGTCTTCCTTGTGGAAGATCTCGCCTGTTTCCTCTCCGGGGTTGTCATATACGCCATACTTGAGGACGGTCTCGACAACGGCCTTCATGTTCTCAAGATTTACGTCAGCGAGAACGAGGGCGCTCTTGTCAAGTCCGAAGTAGTACTGTCCGCCGGGAGCCATGATGTCGAGCCATTCCTTGGCCTTGTCGATGGCTTCGTCCTTGGTGCACTGGCTGAAGTACTTGAGCGGGAATCCGCCGCCGAGAACGCAGTGCTTACCCAGCTTTTCCTTGAGGGTCTTGGCGTCTGTATACTCGAATGTGAACTGGGTTCCTGTAGGAACATCCTGGAGATAATCGATGAATCTGTCCCAGTTGTCCTCGAGGAATGCGCCGGAACGTACTCCCATAGCTGCATAGCTGTTGATCATGCTGAGCCAGGGCTTCCACCAGAGTCTCTCAAAGTCTTTGGGCCTCATGAATGTTGCCATGTGCAGAGGATAGTTTGCGACCGCATTTCTTGAATAGTGCTCGATATCCTGGCACTTGCAGTGCTCGTATTCCCAGGGGAACATCGCTTCGACTGCTGCCTCGACCTTGTCGGGACGTCTTCTGATATCCGTGGACATTCCGGAGAAGCTTCTCAGCTGGTCTGAAAGGATGTCAAGGGGTGCGTATCCGCCGCCGCCTCTGACTCTGGCGCCCGCGGGATAGCCGTACTTTGCCGCCATCTTAGCGCTGACCTTGGCTGTATTGCCCATGACCGCAGCGGAGATCTGGTTTGCCTGGTTGATGGCCATAAGGGCTCTTACAGGATTGTTCTTGTAGTCAAGGTTCTTGTTTGTTCTGGGTGCTCCGACTTCCACCATGAATGCATACGGATCCTCGATGAACAGATCGTATTCATCTTCTTCCATCATGTGGGTATTCGGGTGCTGCATGAATCCATCGGCGCCCATAACGATCGCTCTTGAACCGAGAGCCTGATACTTGGCCGGCGACAGAACAGAACCTCCGGCAACGCATCCGTCGGAAGGGATCATTGCGCAGAGCTTGTCAGCCGCTTCCTCAAGAAGTCCGTAATTCCAGAATGCTTCCTTGGGATCCACTCCGGCGAATTCGGCAACTGCAGAAAGTCCCATGCTTACTGAGCAGGGTACTCTCTTGGGGATCCTGTTGTTGTAAACATCGGACAGGTTTTGGGCTCGTTCCTCACGAAGTTTTTCGATGTCACTCATTTAAAATTCCTCCGTTTTTTCTTACTTATACATAATTTATACTATTATTTTAATCTAATGCCCAAAACTTGTCAACCGCTGTTTTAACAAAATTGTTTTCACTGTGCATTGTAAAAAATATATGGCCGTGACCGCCTGAAACAGCTCGTGATCCCAGTCCGTAAAAACGGCGCAGTTATGCGCTTTGAAGCCTGCCGCTCTCCATCCCGTCAGGACCGCCGTTCCTCATACGAAAAATCTGATATTATTTACAATCATCAATATTTGTTTTTATGCCTCATTGACAAAATTACATATATGTGATATTCTCATTCTATACAGGACCGCACCGACCGGTCAGTAATTAAATGGAGGTACAGTAAATGGCATCTAAATACACCAGCGAATACCGCAACAAGCTGTTTGATGATGTTTATTCCGGAAAGATCCCCGACAGGGTCCCCGAGAAGATCGGCATCAACGGCACCGCGGTACTGGAATGGGCAGGCTATGACCTTAGGACCGCCCAGTACGGATACACGAAGAACATCGACGCAATGAAGAGATTCAACGCAGAGTTTGACACAGACAATGTCTGCGGCGGCTTCGGCGGAGCAGCGCCCTTCTACACAAAGGTCATCGGCAGCCGCACCAACGTTATGGGAAGCGACGGTTTCATGCAGCATCCGGACGTGGCCGGAATGGAAGTTGAGGAGTACGACGACTTCATCGCCGATCCTGTGAAGTTCATTTGGGATACTGTCATTCCCAGAGTGTTCACTGAATTCGCTCAGCCCTGGCCCCACAACGCCTTCGCGCTTCTCAAAATGATAAAGACCCAGGACGAAGTCATGGGACATCTCGGCAGAGCCAGCGTGGAATGCGCCATAGCGAACAACAAGGTCACCAGACCCGGCGGTGGCGGCATCTCCAGGGCTCCCTTTGACTATTTCGCGGACTACCTGCGTTCATTCACAGGAGCCATGATCGATATGAAGAGGATGCCGGACAAGGTACTGGAAGCCGTTGACGCCATCACTCCCCTGATGATAAAGTGCGCCAATGACAGGACCCGTCCCACGGACCGTACCAGACAGAAGATCTTCTTCGCTCTCCACATGCCCACCTACATGACTGTGAAGGATTTCGAGAAGTTCTGGTGGCCCAGTTTCAAGGAGACAGTATGGGGAGTCTATGACAAAGGCTTCGGCATCCAGATCTTCTGTGAGGAGAACTGGATGAGGATGCTGGACTACCTCGATGAGCTGCCGGAAATGTGCGAGCTGCAGTTCGAGTACGGTGATCCGAAGATCGTCAAGGAAAAGGTCGGGAAAAAGCACGTCATCTCCGCGATGTATCCCCTCACCCATCTTGCCAACGGGACATTGGAGGAAGCATGCGACAAGGTCAAGGAATACCTGGACATCCTCGCTCCCGGCGGAAAGTATATCTTCAACATGGACAAATCAGTTCTCAGGGGCCGGCAGATAGACTGGAACAAACTCAATCCCTGGCTTGACTGCATACATACCTACGGAAAGTATTAGGAGGAATCAAAATGGCAAAGGAATTCAAATCAGCGTATTATCTTACGAACGAGCAGCTGATCGAAAAGTATGACATCGATCCCGCCGCGGCAGAGGATGTGGACGAATCCATGGGATGGATGGAGGATTATCTTATGACGCTGACGCTTACGAAGCTCAGCAACTGAACCGCTAATACCGGAGGAAGGCGCAGGCCTTCCTCCTTTTCTTTATCGGGTAAAAGTTCACGCGTACTGTAATTAAAAATGGACAAGGCGCCCCTTTGTTGTTATAATTAAATCAAGAAAATATAATACACGGAGGCCAAAATGGAAAAAGGATTGTTCTTTGACTCAGTCGGCTGTATCCCGGACCCCGACAGATACCTTGAGCGCATAGGATACAAAGGAAAGATCGAGGTAAACAAACGCTGCCTTGACGAGCTGATCGTCGCCCACCACTACAGTGTTCCCTTTGAGAACCTGGACGTATGCGATCTCAACAGACCCATCGTCCTCACACCGGAGCACCTGTACGATAAGATAGTACTTCATAACAGGGGCGGCTACTGCTTTGAGATGAACGGAGCTTTTTTGTTCCTGCTTAAGGCACTGGGCTTCACCGTTACCCCCGCATACTGCCGTGTGGCCAGGGCGGATGCTCTGAGCCCGATACTTCACAGGGGCGTTCTCATTTATCTCGATGACAAAACATATTTCTGCGACGTAGGTTTCGGCGGAGTCATGAGTCCCGAAGCCCTGGTGATGGAGGACGGATACAGCATACAGGCCGGCCCCGAGCGCTTTACCATTAAGCACTACGACGGGAGCTGGTATGAGCTGGTGGGAGATTCCCCATACAGGATCAACAGGGACGGAAAGCTGGAACGCATTGAAAAGACCGATCTTCTGATCTCAAAGGAACTTGGCTTCTGCGGAGATTTCGACATGTTCAACGACCGCTGCCAGGCACCGGGTTCAAATTTCCATAACAGAAGGACCGCTGTCCTGAGGACACCAACGGGGCAGATAGCCATAAATAACAATACATACAATATCATCGACGGAGACAAGCTCACTTCCCGCACCCTGACAAGGGATGAAAGAAGAAAGGTGATGGCGGAGGACTTCGGTCTTGTATTCACCGACGAGGAGTGGGACAGCATCCCCGAAAGAGATTTCCAGTAGTCCTGTCCATGCGCTCACGGCTGCATGACTGAAATACAAAAGGAGGAAAACAACATGGCAAGTCTTATAGTTTACTACACACAGAGCGGCAATACCGAGAAGGTCGCAGAGTACATCAAGGGTTTTACGGGAGGTGATCTGCTCAGAATCGGCCCCACCGAGGCACCGGGAAAAACTCCGGAGGAAAGGATGAAAGCCAACAGGGTCATCATGGAGGACTTCAAAAACGGCAAACTGCCGGAGATCTGCGGCGTTCCCGAGAATCTGGACAAGTATGACACCATCTATATCGGTTCTCCCAACTGGGGCAACACCGCTGTACCATGGATCTTCGCGTTCACCGCAAAGTACGATTTCACCGGAAAGAAAGTCGCGGTGTTCTGCACCCACGGAACAAGGGGCGGCTACAAGGTATTCGCGGATATCGAAGCCACCTGCAAGAACGCGGAAGCCTTCATTCCGGGCTTCGGATGCTATTCCCAGGTGATGGACGAAAAGACCGAGACCGAAGTCAAATTCTGGCTCCAGGGCAACGGGCTTATCGAAAGCGAAAGAAGATAAAACCACTGTAAAAAAGGATCCTTAACGGATCCTTTTTATGTTTAATAAGTTCTGTGATGTCTGAAAAGGGGAACGGGTTCGTCATAGACTTCCACGCTTCCCTTTGAAAGGAACACATCGTAGCAGATGACGAGGCTCAGGACATATGCTATGAGGAGAGTCTGGTAATTTGCAGCGATCTCACCGGGAGTTTTTGCCAGGTATCCGAAAAACCCCAGCTTCTCTATCTGACCGTAGCTCGCCATCCTGGAGTATTTCGTTATGGTGCCCAGAGCCGTGCCCAGAAGTATGCTGCACATGTTGGTAATGGAGATCGTCCTGATCTTGTAGAAGCCGGGATAGCCGCCCCTGAGGTCATACAGCTTCTTTGCGGCGAACCCCACCGCAAGACCCACCAGGCTCACCAGTCGGAACGGCAGGTCAAGGGCATAGAACACGGACCACAGAAGGGCGGTGGTGATGCATGCCGTAATGGCTCCGACCCTTCCCTTTTCCTTCGTGGCTTTGGGGATGTTGCGGTCCTGGAACTTTCCTTCGCTCTCCTCGCGGATCTTGTCCTCGCATTCGTGATGTACATTTTTTATCGCCGAATTGTACTCTATCAGCACACGGTCTCCCTTCGCCAGGGGTTTATGACAGTAACAGCAGTGGGTTATGCCGCGGATCTTCTCTTCCTTGAAATATCGCGTCAGTTCCTGTATGAACCCGCCCATGAAATAATAGACGTCCTTGTCCGTAGTAAATGAAAACTCAAACTCGCCGTCCTTGTAGACGTATCCGGTGAGTCGGCTGCCGTTTTCCTTGTTGATCTCCTCTATCTTATCGCCGATCTTTTCCAGGGCTTCCTCTTCATTTTCCTCAGGGATCAGCGCATTTATGATAAGAACCCTTCTTTCATCCTCGGCGAAAAGGGAAACAAGATATCCGTTTATGTTCTTGTAGACGAATCTCTTGTCCACCTCCGCCATATCGAATTCCTGCTGGATCTGCTTGATATCTGTTGTGAGCATTTCCGTTCTCCTTAGAAATATACTGTCTGTACTGATTCAATTATAAGGGATAAGACGGGCATATCCTCCCTGTTTTTGACAAAAATAACAAAAGCCCGCGTAAAGCGGGCGTTCAGGGCATAAAAATGGAGCTCCCTGGCAGATTCGAACTGCCGAACCTCTTCATTACCAATGAAGTGCTCTACCTACTGAGCTAAGAGAGCGCCTTAAAAGACTTTACAAGTATAATACAGAAA
This sequence comes from uncultured Eubacteriales bacterium, assembly GCA_902796565.1. Taxonomy (GTDB): domain Bacteria; phylum Bacillota; class Clostridia; order Eubacteriales; family Anaerofustaceae; genus RUG14186. The sequence goes on from CADBPP010000213.1 coordinate 8,939, forward strand.
AAGACCAAAAGCAATAATTTGCGGTAAATAATTTAATTGCGGCGCCCCATTACCGGAACGCCGCATCAAATGTCTTACTTGGTCTTCTTTGTCTGCTGACCTGCCTGGGGCCTCGAGGATAACGCGTCCTTGGCGATACGCGGTGTGTTAAGCCTGACATACTTCCTATGTGAGAAGTAAACGTACAGCAGCAGATCAACGATCTTGAAGGTCAGCATGAAGATGCCCATGCCGGTGGGGAGCACAAGGCACATTACGGCCACCACCACCCAGATCACATGGTCGACCTTATCCTGCTCTACCAGCCTCTTGTCCTCCATCAGGATGTCATGCCATACCTGCAGACCGACAACGGCGATCACTGTGAACAGAGACAGGGCGCTGTTCATTGAGAAATACTTCTGAGTCATGGCGTACAGCGGCGAAGTATTAAGAGACAGCTGCATCACCGTGAATTCATCCAGGGAGGCCGCCGAGGTATGGAGCATCGGATCCTTCAGGATGAGCCCCACCAGCAGGGCCAGTACCCCCTCTATTGTGAACAGCAATGCGGAACTCAGCATTCCGTACTTATTGCGCATGAGAAGCTGGGTGATCTCCTCGTTCGCCTTTTTTTCATTGTTCTTATGCTTCTTGCGCAAGGCTGCGATATCTTCCTTTAGAAGCTCTCCCATCGGGATGCTTTTGTAGTAATCCCTGTATACTATATAGAAAAGCAATTTGTTGGTCAGCGCGAAAACTACCAGGCTCCAGAAATAGTTGCCTGTCGCATCTTTCAGGAAATCCAGAATATCTCCAAAAAAGTCAAGCATGTCTTCACCTCTCATGATTCATCCGGGAGAACCGGATGTGGTGCTCCTATTATACCAATACCGGGATGATTATCTAAACTCTTTACATTAAAAAAACAGGCTTCACGAAAAAAAACGGCACAGCATATCGCTGTGCCGTAAAATGCGTGAAGTATCAGCGGTTATCAGAGTTCTCCCCTGAGCCTCATGGCTCTCCACTTTCCTGACTTGTATCTCTCGTTTATGACGAGCGCCCTTACGATCTGGTCTACGACGATGGCGATCCAGGCTCCGAAGAGACCTATATCCCATACTCTGACGCAGAGGTATGCGACCAGGGTCCTGCAGAACATAACGGTGAAGAATGTGAGCACCATGGTGAACTTCGTATCGCCGGCGCCTCTGAGAGCTCCGGAACGGACGAACTGAATCGACTGGAAGGGCTGGATCAGGCCGACCATGATGAGCACCTGGGCACCTGTACGAATGACTTCCTCATTCTTGTTGTACAGCCAGATGATATCCTTTCCTGCAAAGATGAACAGGAGTCCCACGCATGTGGAAAGGATAAGGCCGATTCGCTGGGAGTATCTTGCATAGATCTCCGCCATATCCAGTCTCTTCTTTCCGAGACACTGCCCGATAAGGGTGGTGGATGCGTTTCCGACGGACTGGCCGGTCATGAAGCTCATGGCCTGGATGTTCATACATATCGAATGTGTAGCGTACGCGATGTCTCCGAGGGAGGCAACGATCCTTGTGAAAATGATCTGACCTGCGCGCATGAACAGCTGTTCCACGAGGGCCGGGAATCCGATGGATACGATGTTGCGGATTATATCGCCGTTGAATTTGAACTTCTGGTGATATCTCAGAGAGATGAAGCGGTTCTTTCTCAGTATGACGATGAACGCGATCGTGGTGGCTGTACACTGTCCGATAACGGTAGCCAGTGACGCTCCTGCGACGCCCAGCATCGGGAATCCGAACTTGCCGTAGATCAGCAGGTAGTTGAATATGACATTCACTACGTTGGCCGTCGTGTTGTAAATGAGAGGCATCCTGCTGTCACCGATACCTCTGAGCGTAGCCGTGATGGTAAAGGTACAGCATAGCGGGACGAAGCCGTACATCTGAATCAGGAAGTACTGCTTTGCGTATTCGAACGTCACGTCCGAAATACCGTACCCGATACACAGTCTCATGATGGGCGTGACCCAGATCACTCCGACGACCATGAATAATGTGGCAAGGACGATATTGATGTACAGTGCGTGCTTGAATATCTGGTTTGCCTTGGCACGGTCCTGCTGCCCTCGGGCTCTCGCTATAAGAGCGGTGGCGCCCACATTGAGGGACATCATCATGGTCATAAGCAGGAATTTGGGCTGTCCTGCCAGTCCGACAGCGGACAGGGCCTGGACTCCCAGCATTCCCCTAAGGCTTCCCACCATGATCTGGTCCGCCATGCTGGTCAGCTGGGCCAGCACCATCTCCAGGAATGAGGGCCAGGCGATGCGGATAACATCTCCATAGATCATTTTATCGTTGACTCCATCTGGGAGCTCCGCTTTCTTGACCCTGCTCTTCAGATCCTCTTCGGTAACCGTACCGAAGGGAAGATTATCCAGGGATGATCTTATAACTTTCAGCTTAGGTTCTTCGATGACTACGTCGTCATCATTAAGATCTTTCTTTTCCTCTTCCATATTCCTCCATTTCCTTGTGCTGCCGCACAATACCGTTTCCCGTACATAATCAGAAGCATAAGGGCAACCGGGAAACATAATAATAAGATACCTTAATAATATCTATTATTATAATATATCTTATCAATTTTAGAAAGCGTTTACGTTCAAAATTTTTAAAACCATTATTATATTTACTTCCAAAAGGGCCAAAACGTATCACATCCGGCTGAATTGGTATGAAAATTGGATATTTATGCATGTTTTCACGAGTTCCAAAGGTCAATTAGTACTAAAATGATTGAATTGTTATTATGCCAATATTCCGCGCAAAACAAAAAAAAACGCCGGCGTGCCATGCCGGCGGGTAAAAAAGCCCTCTCAGGCGTCAGAACGGGAAAAGGCATTCTTCATGCACATGCTGGCGTCATACAGGACATTGCCGAGCAGCCTGTCCGTATGTTCCTTCAGGAGCGCGGCCATGGCCCTGTTTGCCTCTTCCAGAAAACCGGTGATGTCATCGAGGTGTTTTTCCGCCTCCATGTCTGTCTTCGCGATATGCTCATGCCCGAGGCTCATCACCTCGTTCTCGTATCTTTCCACATGCACATGGCATTCATGAAAATGCGCGTCCGCCATA
>CADBPP010000214.1 GCA_902796565.1 uncultured Eubacteriales bacterium
AGAGCGCGCCGTAGGATGCAGGATAAAGTACGTTTCCGTCGGCGCTGAGCGCGACAGCATCATTATCAGATAAGAGGTCAGATATGAGTTACGATAAATACGAATCCCCCCTCTCCTCAAGATACGCTTCCGAATATATGCTGAAGCTCTTTTCGGCAAGGCACAGAACGGAGACGTGGCGCCGCCTGTGGGTAGCTCTCGCAAAGGCGGAGTCGGCGCTCGGTCTGCCGGTCACCGGAGAGCAGATAAAAGAGCTTGAGGAGAACGTGGAAAACATAGATTTCGACGTCGTCGCGGAGCGCGAAAAGGTCGTCCGTCACGACGTGATGGCGCACGTTTACGCCTACGGCAAGGCGGCGCCCTCCGCTGCTGGGATCATCCATCTGGGGGCCACCAGCTGCTACGTCACTGACAACGCCGACCTTATCATCTACCGTGACGGCCTGGTATACCTGAAGGAGGAACTGAAAAAGGTCATTTCCAACCTGAGCTCCTTCGCGGACCGCTATAAAGCCACTCCTGTGCTGGGCTACACCCACTATCAGCCCGCCCAGCCGGTGACCGTGGGAAAGAGAGCCGCCCTGTGGATACAGGATCTGGTCTCCGACCTGGAGGAGATGGACTTTGCAATAGAAAACATAAAGTTCCTGGGATGCCGCGGCACCACCGGTACGGAGGCGAGCTTCCTCGATCTCTTTGAAGGGGATGAAGGGAAGATCGATCTGATGAACAGAGCCCTGGCGGAGGATTTCGGCTTTACGGAATGCTTCGACGTGTGCGGCCAGACCTATCCCAGGAAGGTGGACTCAAGGATCATGAACGCCCTCTCGTCCCTGGCTCAGAGCCTTTACCGGATGGGCACGGACATCCGCCTCATGCAGCATGACAGGCAGATCGAGGAGCCCTTCGAGGAGGACCAGATCGGATCCTCCGCCATGGCCTACAAGCGAAACCCCATGCGCAGCGAGAGGGTGTGCTCCCTGTGCCGCTATCTGATGGCGGACAGCATGAATGCCGTGATGACGGCATCGTCCCAGTGGCTGGAGAGGACTCTGGACGATTCCGCGAACCGGAGGATATCCCTTCCCGAGGGATTCCTGTGCGCCGACTCCGTCCTCAGGCTTGCGCGGAACATCACCTTCGGTCTCGTGGTGAACGAGGGCATCATCGAGCGGTCCGTAAGCGACTATCTTCCCTTTATCGCCACGGAGAACATCCTCATGGAGGCGGTGAAGAGGGGCGGTGACCGTCAGGTGCTCCATGAGATCATCAGGAAATGCTCCCTTGAAGCCACCGGGAGGATGAAAAAGGGAGAGAGCTGGGATCTTATCGGACTGCTCAGCTCCCACAGTGAATTCGGCCTGTCCGGGGATGAGATGAGACAGCTGATGGATCCCGCAAAGTGCACCGGCAGGTGCGCTTCCCAGGTGGAAGCCTACCTGGAAAAGATAAAGCCAGTCACAGGGGATAGCGTCCCCGGCGGATGCGACATCGAGGTCTAGGAGGGAAAATGGAAACTGTACTTGTTCTGGATTTCGGCGGACAGTATGACCAGCTCATCGCCAGAAGGGTGAGGGATCTGGGAGTTTACGCGGAGATCCGTTACTATGACGGGATAACCCTCGAAGAGATAAAGGAGAGGGGATACGCGGGCATCATCTTCACCGGCGGGCCCGCCAGCGTGTATGAGAAAAACTCTCCCCGCTTCGACGCCGGGATACTTCAGGCGGGGATACCGATCCTCGGCATATGCTACGGCGCCCAGCTGATGGCCTTCCTGGCAGGGGGAGAAGTCACCAGCGCCGGGAGCTCGGGCGAATACGGCAGGAGCCCCATGAGGGTGAAAAGCAGTCCTCTTTTCAGGGACGTGCCAGTAAAGAGCGTCTCCTGGATGAGCCATACCGACTTCATAAGCCGTGTTCCCGAGGGATTCGAGGTCATAGCCGTCACCGACAGCTGTCCCTGCGCCGCCATGGGGAATGAGAAAAGAAAGCTCTACGGGGTGCAGTTCCATCCGGAAGTGACCCATACCGAATACGGGAAGACGATCCTCAGCAACTTCCTCTTCGGTATCTGCGGATGCAGGGGAGACTGGGACAGCTCATCCCATGTCATGAAGATCATTGATGAACTCAGGGAAAAGCTCTCCGGTAAAAGGGTCCTGCTGGCCCTTTCCGGGGGAGTGGATTCCTCCGTCGCCGCGGCTCTGCTGCACAGGGCGGTGGGGGACGGTCTGGTCTGCGTATTCGTGGACCACGGCCTTTTGAGAAAGGATGAGGCGAAAATGGTGGCGGAGACTTTCGGAGAGAGGCTCGGTGTGAACCTTATAAAGGCTGACGCCTCGGAAAGATTCCTCAGAGCTCTTTCGGGAGTCACCGATCCGGAAGAAAAACGCAGGATCATAGGCGAACAGTTCATCCGGGTGTTTGAAGACGAGGCGGAGAGGATAGGACGCGTCCACGTCCTGGCCCAGGGCACCATATATCCCGACGTAATAGAGAGCGGCAAGGGAGCCTCCGCCGTCATAAAGAGCCATCACAACGTGGGAGGCCTGCCGGATGTCATCGGTTTCGACGAGATCGCGGAGCCCCTCAGGGACCTTTTCAAGGACGAGGTGAGAAGGGCGGGGATAATGCTGGGCCTGCCGGAAGAGCTGGTATGGCGCCAGCCCTTCCCGGGGCCGGGCCTCGCGGTAAGGATCACCGGTGAGGTGAGCCGCGAAAAGCTCGCCATGCTCAGGGAAGCGGACGCCATATTCCGCTACGAGGTGGATTCCGCCCTCCCCCGGGAAGAGAGGCCGAGCCAGTACTTCGCGGTGCTGACGGACCTTCATACCGTGGGAGTGATGGGGGACGCCCGCACTTACGGGCTCACCGCCGCCCTCAGGGCCGTGGACACGGATGACTTCATGACCGCGCTCTGGAGCCGCCTTCCCTACGAAGTTCTGGAGCGCGCCAGTTCAAGGATAACCAATGAAGTAAAGGGGATCTCAAGAGTAGTATACGATATTTCATCCAAGCCGCCGGCGACGGTGGAATGGGAGTGAGGAGGTGTCTGGGATGACTAAATACATATTTGTGACGGGAGGAGTGGTGTCGGGCCTCGGAAAGGGCATCACGGCTGCCTCCCTGGGAAGGCTCCTGAAGGCCAGGGGACTGAAGGTGGCGGCCCAGAAGCTGGACCCATACATCAACGTGGACCCCGGAACCATGAGCCCGTACCAGCACGGTGAGGTCTTCGTAACGGAGGACGGGGCGGAGACCGACCTGGATCTGGGACACTATGAAAGGTTCATCGACGAGGACCTGAACAAGTACTCCAATCTGACCACGGGAAAGGTGTACTGGAACGTGCTGAACAAGGAGCGCCGGGGAGAATACCTGGGCAGCACCGTACAGGTCATACCCCACATAACCAACGAGATCAAGGCCTTCGTGTACCGTGTAGGGGAAAAGACCTCGGCGGACGTGGTCATAACGGAGATCGGGGGGACCATAGGGGACATCGAATCCCAGCCCTTCATCGAGGCGGTGAGACAGATCTCCCTGGAGGTGGGAAGGGAGAACAGTCTGTTCATCCATGTGACACTGGTGCCGTATCTTTCCGGTTCCGAGGAACACAAGTCCAAGCCCACCCAGCACTCCGTCAAGGAGCTTTTGGGGATGGGCATCAATCCCAACATCATCGTCCTCAGATGCGACAGGCATCTGGAGGAATCCATCTTCCGGAAGATCGCTCTGTTCTGCAACGTGAAGGAGGACTGCGTCATCGAGAACCTGACGGTGAGCGATCTGTACGAGGCGCCTCTGATGCTGGAGGCTTCGAGGTTCTCGGAGGTGGTATGCAGGGAGCTGGGGCTCACGACTGAGGAGCCTGATCTTACCGAGTGGAAGAAAATGGTGGAAACCATCGGTTCCGCCCGTTCCCGCACCGTTCAGATCGGACTGGTGGGGAAATACGTGGCTCTCCATGACGCCTATCTGTCCGTGGCGGAGGCGCTGCATCACGCAGCGGCGTACAACGGAGTGCGTGTCGATATCCGCTGGATCGATTCGGAGCAGATAACCAGTGAGACCGCGGAGGAGATCCTTTCCGGCCTCGACGGAATCATCGTGCCGGGAGGCTTCGGAAGCCGTGGCATCGAGGGCATGATCCTCGCCGCGAAATATGCCAGGGAAAATTTCGTTCCCTATTTCGGCATATGCCTTGGGATGCAGATATCGGTCATAGAGTATGCCAGGAACGTGGCGGGGATACCCTGGGCCAATTCGGGAGAATTCGATGAGCAGTGCCGGGACAAGGTGATCGATTTCATGCCCGGACAGAGCGACGATATCGACAAGGGAGGCACGCTGAGACTGGGAGCGTACCCCTGTGTGATCGCTCCCGGCACTACCATGGAGCGATGCTACAAGGCATCTGAGATAAGCGAACGTCACCGTCACCGCTACGAGTTCAACAATGACTACAGAAAGATCCTATCGGAGCGCGGACTCGTCCTCAGCGGCCTTTCACCGGACGGGAGACTGGTGGAGACGGTGGAACTGACCGAGAGGCCCTTCCATGTCGGTGTCCAGTATCATCCCGAATTCAAGAGCCGACCCAACAGGCCCCATCCGCTCTTCATCGGATTTATTCTGGCGGCCTCACAGCGGCCGGGAGAGGAAAGCTGATGGGCATCCATGAGGAATGCGGAGTCTTCGGGATCTTTTCCCCGCGTCCCGCCGACGCCGCGGGACTTTGCTACCTGGGGCTTTTCGCCCTTCAGCACAGAGGACAGGAGAGCTGCGGCATCGCGGTGAACGATGACGGGCTCTTCGCTTCCCGAAAGGGCCTCGGGCTGGTATCCGAAGTATTTACGGCTCAGGAGCTTTCCGCTCTCCCCCGGGGAAAGATCGCTGTGGCCCACGTCCGGTACGGCACCACCGGTGCCTCAAACATGGCAAACGCCCAGCCCCTGGAGGTGAACCATCAGAAGGGGCGGCTGGCCATAGCCCACAACGGGAACCTTTCCAACGCTTCTTCCCTGAGAAATGAACTGGAGCTCGGGGGAGCCATCTTCCATACATCCAGCGATACCGAGACCATAGCCTACGTGCTGACCAGGGAGAGGCTCAGGTCCGCATCGATAGAAGAAGCCGTCAGCCGCGCCATGGATACCCTTGAGGGGGCGTACTCCCTGGTCCTCATGTCAGCCGGAAAACTCATCGCGGCCCGGGATCCCCACGGGTTCAGGCCTCTGTGCATAGGAAGGACCGAAGACGGCATCTATGTGGCCGCCTCGGAAAGCTGCGCCCTTAAGGCGGTGGGCGCTTCCTTCATCAGGGATGTGGAGCCCGGGGAGATAATCGTGTTCTCCGACGGGGGGACAGTGTCCCTCAGGGATCACTGCGGCATTGCTCCGAAGAAGCTGTGCATCTTCGAATACATATATTTCGCCAGGCCCGACTCGGTGCTGGACGGCGTATCAGTCCACGCCTCCAGGCTCAGGGCAGGGGAGATACTGGCCAGGGAGCATCCCGTGGATGCGGACCTGGTCATAGGAGTGCCGGATTCCGGGCTGGACGCCGCTATGGGATACAGCAGGGCCTCGGGGATACCCTACGGCACCGGTCTTATAAAAAACAGATATATCGGCAGGACATTCATTGCTCCCCGGGACCGCTTCGACATGGTGAACATCAAGCTTTCCGCTGTGGAGGAGGAGATAGCGGGCAGGAGCGTGGTCCTCGTCGACGATTCCATCGTAAGGGGCACCACCGGGCGGCGGATAGTAAAGCTCCTCAGGGACGCAGGGGCCAGGGAGATACACATGAGGATCTGCGCGCCGGCGTTTCTGTATCCCTGTTATTACGGCACTGACGTGGATTCCAGCGAAGGTCTTATAGCGTCACGGCATACGGACAGTCAGATAGCGGAGATGATGGGAGCCGACTCTCTGGGATTCCTTCCTCTTTCGTGCCTCGGGGAACTGTGCGAAGAAGCAGGCCACTGCAGCGCCTGCTTCGACGGGGACTATCCCACGGCGGTGGAAGCCGGGGGAGGAAGGGACCGCTTTGAGAGAAAACTGTCTGAAAAGAACATTGGCGACCGGGGGACCTGCTGAAGGGCCGTCGGGCAGAATTAAGATAAACGAAAGATCCCTTCCGTAATCCGGAGGGGATCTTCTGTGTTCTGAAAGCGATCTTTTAAGTTACAAAAGCGGTATCCATACCTTCATGCTGCCCGGTGAGCGGTTGGCCCACAGAAAGTAGGGGATCAGAGTCACTTTGCAGGGCTCTTCATCATAACGGGTGAAGTATAGCCGGTCCGTATCCGACGGGATGAGCCTCATCCCGTCCGCCTCGACAGTAAATACCTTTCCGAGATCCGCTGCGGCCGGGGGAAGCCCCAGAGAAGAAGGCTCAGCGGAGCTTCTGTGAAGTTTTCCGGGTTTAAGACACAGAGCTGAAATGTCAGTGTTGTCCGCGTCCTCGATGCAGTAAACAAGGGGGCCGACGCTGACAGAAACTCTTCCCGCCGCGTAGGATACCCTGGGATCTGCGCGGTTCATGACCGGTTCCATTGAGAGCCTGAGAAGGATTTCATCTCCCTCCTTCACTTCACAGTACATGTAGCCGTCCTTCAGTTCATAGGGACAGCTGAGACTGAAGTCTTCCGAACTGAAGGAGGGCAGCCTTACAGCCAGCTTCCCGGAGCCCCTTTCGATCCTGTAGGTCACGCTGTCACCGAAGGGATAGTCCGTAACGGAGTTTACGCTCATAGAGTCCGTCTTTACGGTCCCGGAAACGAACAGATGGGAATAGAGCACTCCTTCGTCCTCTTCCCAGGCGTAGGAGGATACGGATGAAAGGAGCCTCGCCGCGTTCGGGGGACAGCACGCGCAGCCGAACCACTCCTGTCTGGTGATCTTCACATGCATGCTCCCGGGAGTCTTTCCGGTGAATTCTTTCGATACCTCCAGGGGATTGACGTAGAAAAAGCTTCTGCCGTCGGCGCTGATGCCGGAAAGCACGGTGTTGTAAAGGGCGCGTTCCATCACGTCCGCGAAGCGCCCGTCCTTTTTCAGCTTCAATAGGGCAGAGCAGAAGAACACCAGTCCCACGGATGCGCATGTCTCGGCGTAGGCGGTGTCACCGGGGAGGTCATAGTCCGCGCTGAAGGCTTCGCCCTTTGATGTGGAGCCGATCCCTCCCGTAATGTACATCCTGCGGTCAGCGACGGAATCAAAAAGGTTAAAGCATGCTTCAGCGAGGGACTCGTCGCCGTCGGCCTCAGCCAGCATGGCCATGGCCGTATATAGGTACATTGCTCGTACGGAGTGTCCCACGGCGTCCTTCTGCTCTCTGACGGGGAGGTGGTACTGGGCATACATCTTATCCTTCGTATCCATTCCCCATACGCTCCAGTCCCGTCGGGCCTCTTCCTTCACGAAGAAATCGCTGTCGGTCCCCCTGACATCTATAAAGTGCCGGGCAAGCTCTCTGTAGATCTCCTTCCCGGTCGACTTTCTGAGCCTCATCAGTGCCAGCTCGATCTCGGGATGGCCGGAAAAGCCCTCTCTGCCTTCCGTTATAAAGACCTTATAGAGCAGAGCTGCGTTCTTTTCCGCCACCTTAAGGAGGCTGTCGTCTCCCAGTGACTCATAAAGAGCGGAGGCGGCCTCGATCATGTGGCCGGCGCAGTACAGTTCATGGGCCTCCATGAGGTTCGTGAACTTCTTATCACTGTTTCCGAGGGTGAAATATGTATCCAGGTAACCGTCCCTCTCCTGGGAAGCGGCGACGAGAGCGACCATATCCTCCACCCGTTTTCTGAGAAGATCGTCCGGCCTGTATGCCAGTGAGTACGCCGCGGCCTCGATCCACTTGTAGACGTCGCTGTCCTGGAACACCATGCCGGTGAAATCTCCGCTGTCCGGGGTCCTTTCGCCCCTGAGGACCTGAGCTGCCCTGACGAAATTGTCCACAGCGCCGCTTTTCACGGGATCTCTGAGGACCTCCTCCTGGCAGGGGATCATGACCTGCGTCGCCAGGCGTACGAAGTGCTCCATGAAGCCGCCCGCCCATCTGAATCCTTTTATCATGCCGTGCCCTCCTTATATTTTCACAACGATTATAACATACCGCGTCCCGGGGGATCTATCTGATCCTTACGTATGTGGCGCCGTCCCTGGAGAGGATGCCCTCTCCGATCATGTCGCGGCGTATGGTGCAGTAATCCTCGTGGACTCTCAGGATGATATCGTCCAGTTCCTTTTCGGAATATTCCCTTCCCGTCTCAAACATTTCCGCTATCTTCTCGTAGCAGATGAGCCTCTTTTTCCTCTGAACGGGGATGGATATAAGCCTCGTGCCGTCGAAAAATGCCCCGATGACCTTTCTCCTGTACTCGTCCTCCCGGCTCTTCTGTTCATCCATCTGTCCGTCCTCCGCCGCGATCAGTTCAGACAGTCTTTTC
>CADBPP010000215.1 GCA_902796565.1 uncultured Eubacteriales bacterium
AAATTTGTATTATCATGATACTATGTGATTATACTGTATCATATCACATCCCTGATTTCTCCTCGGACACTCATTTTGTACCCTATTTCTCTGCAATCGTTCTATTTGGCTTGGCTATATCGAAAAATAAATATTTCTGTTCTTGATGGGTCCGGGCTTTCAGGGATTTTGGACCTGTGCCCTTAAGGAATCCAACATTTTTCTCGTCATTGGATCCACGTTTTTTTCACTGTTTGGACCCATGAAGCAGAAAAATGCTTTAGTTAGGCTCCATGCTATCCATAGTTTTGCGGACCGGCTGGTTTCCCATCTTTCGATCTGATGATAGAATGAAAAACACCCGTTTCCTGACATTCCTCTATAACAGCAGACTGTTATTGGATTATTGTCTTATGACGCTTGCAAGTGCGACGCATGCTACGATAATTCCTGCTCCCGCTATGCCGGCTGCCGAGAGCGTTTCTCCGAGCAGGAAGAATGCAAACACTGCTGTCATCACCGGACACAGGCTCTGGATCAGTGCAACCGATCTGTCAGAGATTCCGGTCAGGGCCAGATTCTGCATCAGATACCCCAGAAATGTGCACATGATCGCAAGGTACAGGATGATTGCCCAGGCCTTCGGTGTTGTCGTTCCAAGTTGAATACCGCCTTCAAACAGCAGGCTTCCGGCCAGAGCAATGACAGCTGAGCATCCGGCCATCAGACAAGTCATACTGACCGGGTCAACTTCATCCAGATACCTTTTGCTGAAAACGAGAGCCCCCGCTGACATAAACGCTGCAATCACAGCTACCACTTCACCGGCACCGATGCCGGAGAGTCCGCCTTTCACGCAAAGCAGGTACATTCCCGGAAGAATAAGGATCTGCAGCGCAATATGCTGCCACTTATATCTGGTGCGGTATATCAGAAAAGCAAAAGCAGGGGTCATCACGACCGAGAGCGACCGGAGAAAAGCTACCGAGGTGGCATCTGTCAGGGCCAGAGCCACGTTATTAAGCACATAATAAAGGCTGATACATACACCTGGGATCAGCCAGGATTTAACAGGCACTGTTCTCACAGTTCTGATGACCCTCCTGTGAAAAACAGCGAAAGAGAACATAAAGGCGATGAAATATCTCACCGTCATCATCGTATATACAGGCGTCACTTCAAAGGCAATCTTGGATATCGGATCTCCGAACCCATATATGAGAGACTGGAGAATGATAAGTATTTCAGCCTGTATCCTGGATATATTTCCACTCATATTCCCGCTCGCTTTTACCGGTTTCACATCCTTGTAAATCCTGATAATCTTATGATGTGCTTAAGCTTCTTCATACTTCGCTTCCAGCAATTCTCCCATCAGCGATCAAATAAGCTCTGCATGGCGAACCATCCGCACCGGATAAATTGAGCGGCGCCGCACTTAAAAAATATCTGCCTTCTGAAACCTCTGTCAAACGGATGCCTTCAAGCAATACAACGCCGGCGCCCAACAGGATCAGATGCACTTCCATCGGCGCGTCTTCCGGGCCGACGGTCTGGGATTCATTCCCCAGCAGTAAGATCCCTTTTGAAGCAAATACCTTTGCCGCTTCCGAAGAGACCACTGCATCCCCTCTGATCAGAATTCGTTTTGCCGCTTCCGGGTCCCTGTCTTTCGCTTTTTCATATATTTCAGCTGCGTCATCCCCGGAGACGATCCCGCTATGCTCCACAACGAAAGCCTGCCCTACAAAGGATTCCAGACCTATTGCATCAATTGTTTTTCCGTCTTTCAGAAAATGAAAAGGCGCATCCACGTGAGTGCCGTTGTGAGCACACATATTGAATGCCGTCAGATTATACAAGTCGCCTTTTTCCGTTGAACAAAGCACCCTTCTTTCCGGCGCCGGGTCACCGGGATATACCTGGCAACCAAAAACCTCCTGTGAAATGTCATAGATTTTCATTGCTTTCCTCCAATATAACAGCCTCAAAACAGCAGGTGATCATTCCATGATAAGAAATGCGATGTTACTATTGAGTCCGTACTCAGACAAGAATATATCCTCTGAATCCGCGCACAGAATAGTAGGAATCCGCACCGTTGTGAAAAGTGAACACGGTATCATAGCGCCGTTCGCAGAACAGCGCGCCTCCCTTACTGCGGATATCATCCGGCGTAGCGATCCAACTTGATGTTTTCAGATCAAATGCGCCGAGACTTTGCAGTCTACGATAGAGTTCCTCCGTCATCATCGAAACACCGATCTC
>CADBPP010000216.1 GCA_902796565.1 uncultured Eubacteriales bacterium
CCGTCCTCCACCTTGTCGAGCCACCACAGCTTGTCGTACATGGCCCTGTCCAGTTCCGAGTAATATGCTTCGTAGTTCATGGGAACCTCCCGTTCGTCGATTTCAGATATGATACCACAGAAAGGCTTTCCCCGTCAACGAGGTCTGTTTCTTTCCCGGCTGAAAGAAAATGTCCCGCCCGCCTAAGGAGGATGATATAATCAAAGGGAATTGAAAAGGAGTGAGACTATGAGATATATCATCAGGGACGAAGAAGCGAAAACAGATCTCTTTTCGGCGGAGCTGCCTGAAGGCTTTTCCGTTTCCGGGAGCATCAGAAATGTGATGAAGGGCATCAACCGGGACTTTGAGATAAGTTCCGTCGCCTCAAAGGAGGGTCTCAGCATAGGCGTCATGCCGGGATGGTCCTGCATGTACGAAAAGATCAGGGTCCCCAGCGTCTTCGGCATGGCCCCCAGGGGAGAAACGAATGACGCCGGAGCGTATTATTCGGACCCGACGGGAGTGACATACGACCTGGACATTGCCGCGGCGAACATCCTGGGGGAAAGGGCCGGTGCGTCGGATTACTATGAGGTCGGGAAAAGCGTCATCGAAAAAGCAAGGCAGGAGCTCTCTGAAAGCGTGCAGAGGCTCTGCAGAGAGCTGGAACTGGGCGCGTCATTGTCTCCTTTTCCCATAGGCAACCTCATCCGCGGCTACCTTCTCGACGGGGCTCTGGGAGTCTATCCGGTACAAAGCGGGATCCTCGCCGTGTGCCTGTGCCGCTTCGGCACGGAGGCGGATATTGTGCAGAACATGACGGGCATCACCGAGATGCTCTGGGACGGCCCCTTCGGGAGCGCTCCCGCCCCGGCGGGAGTGGTGACCTCCAGCGCCGTATGGACGGTGCCCCGCGTCTTTTACATGAAGGGCGGGGAGGATGACCTTCCCGTCTTCGCCCGCTTCATCGAGACCTTCGAGCTTTCGGGGGATGTGAAGGCGCTCTCACAAAGGCTGTGGGATCAGAACGTGAGCTCCCAGCTCGCCCAGGCCCGGGCCAACACAGCCATGAACCAGCAGATGATAAACGCCATGTGGGAGCAGCAGAGCCGGGGCTGGGCGGCCTCCGACGCCCTGAGGGATTCCATCCACAGGGACCTGGAGAGCTTCCATCAGGGCCTTACTCAGAGCATGGCTCAGAATGACGCCAGGTTCTTCACGAATACCTCAGGGGAATCCTCTGACGATCGTATACAGCGCTGGAGGCACGAATCCATGATGGGCGTGGAGACCTACGAGAGGGGCGACGGCACCGACGTGGAATTCGATTCCCGGGCGGACAGGGTCTTCGAGAACGATCTCGACAGCACATCTCATTTCGGCACGAAGGACTATTACGACGACTGGGTGCCTGACGGATGGCACGAACTCAAAAAGAAGTGAACGGAGGAAGATATGAGGATATCTGTTATGTATTCCACCATGATAGTGGATGACCTGACTGAATCGGTGAGGTTTTACAGGGACGTATTGGGCTTTCGGGAGGGCTACCACGTGGATCTGCCCGTGGGGGCCATAACCATCATGGAGAGCCCCGGCGGGGCCAGCGTGGAACTGATAGAGGCAAAGCAGTTCCCCACGGGGCTTTATTCCGTGGGATGCGACGTGGACGATCTGGATGAGGCGATCAGTCATCTGGAAAGAAGCGGCTTCTCAGTGCAGGGGGAGGCCGTCTCCACCACCGTGGGAAGGCAGGTCTTCGTGCTGGACCCGAGCGGGAACAGGCTCTGCCTTATCGAGCACAGCGAAGATTACAGGAATAAGTACATGGCCTGAACAGGCCTGCGCCGGGACATTCTCCCGGCTTTTTTACGCGGGGGAGCATGTTTCAAGGTTTCTTCAATGAGAGAATGTATAATTCCATATCGGGGACGCACGTCCCCCCGGCAGGACTTATGATACAATAATATCGGAGATACATATGAAGATACTTCTTGCAGAGGATGAAAAGAGGATGGCTCAGTCCCTGAGCGAGCTCCTAAGACAGGAGAATTATGAGGTGGACGTCTTCGGCGACGGGTCGAGCGCCCTGGACGCGGCCCTGAGCGGCATATATGACGCCGCGGTGCTGGACGTGATGATGCCCGGGATGGACGGCTTTACGGTGGCGAAGAACATCAGAAAGGAAGGGATCAGCCTTCCGATCATAATGCTCACAGCCTTAAGCGACGTGGACGACAAGGTCACGGGCCTCGACAGCGGGGCGGACGATTACCTGACGAAGCCCTTCATGGCAAAGGAGCTCCTGGCAAGGCTGAGGGCCCTCCTGAGGCGCAACAGCAACATCGAGGACGGCAGGCTCTCCTACGGGGATATCGTGCTGGATACCGGCGACGCCACTCTCACCTGCACCGCCACCTCCCAGAGCGTACGCCTCAGCGAGAAGGAGATGAGGATCCTGGAATACATGATCTCCAATAAGGGGAGGATCCTCAGCCGCGAGCAGCTGGCCGTCAGGATCTGGGGCTATGAGAGCGACGCGGAATACAACAACGTGGAGGTCTACATGTCCTTCACCCGCAAAAAGCTGTCCTTCGTCGGAGCGGCCACATCCATCAAGGCTGTCAGGGGCGTGGGATACGAGCTGAGGTACGATGATGTTTAAGCTTACAAGGAAAAGGATCACCGCCGTTTTCGCCGCGGGGCTGCTGATCTTCGTCTGCATCATCCTGGCGGCGGTATATGTCCAGAGCTATTACGAGACGGAAAACAGAAACGAGGACAGGCTCGCGAAATATGTCAGGACCTACCGGATCGAAGACACGTCCGCCCAGCAGGGCGGCGCTCCCCCGGAAGGATCCGGCGGGGGCAAGGAGAACCATGGGGAAAAGGATCCCGGCTTCGCGGCTTCCACCTTCTATTCGGTGGCTTTCGCCGGGGACGGCAGCGTCCTTCGGATCGACAACGGCGAGGGAGCCTACATGAGCGACGATGAGCTCGTCTCCCTGGCCCGGGAGACCCTTTCTTCCGGCGGGACCGAAGGAAAGAACAGCGTACTGATGTGGAAGGTCGCCGAGAAGGAAGGTTATACACTGGTGGCTTTCCTGAACATCTCCAACAGCCGCATAGTCCTGAACTCCCTGCAGAGGGTGATCATCTATACCGCGGCCGCGTCCCTCATCGTGCTGCCCTTCGCGGCGTACTGGGCCGCGGGAGCGATAGTGCGTCCCCTGGAGGAGAACGACAGAAGGCAGAAGCAGTTCATCTCCGACGCGGGGCATGAACTGAAGACCCCCATCGCCGTCATCAGCACCAACGCGGAACTGCTCTCCAGGGAGAGCGGTGACAGCGAATGGCTGGACAACATACGCTACGAGAACGACAGGATGGGAAAGCTGGTAAGGGAGCTGCTGGATCTTTCCAGGGCCGAGAGCACCGGCCCCGTCATGGAGCAGCTGGACCTCAGCCGCCTGGTGGAGGGGGAGGCCCTTCCCTTTGAATCGGTGGCTTTCGAGAACGGGCATGAACTGGTCTGTGACATCGAAAAGGATATATCCGTCAGGGGGGACAGGCTCAGGCTCTGCCAGGCGGTGTCTATACTTCTTGACAACGCGGTGCAGCATTCCCTTCCCGGGGGAAGGATAGACCTTTCGCTGAGAAAGGAACACCACAGCGCCGTGCTGAGGGTATCGAACCCCGCACAGGAGATCTCCCGGGAGGCTCTGGATAACCTCTTCGAAAGGTTCTACCGGGCCGACGGGTCCCGCACGGGAGACGGAAAGAACTACGGCCTCGGCCTCGCGATAGCGAAGGCCGTCGCCCAGGCTCACCAGGGGACCATCGAGGCCGCCTTTGAAGACGGGATAATGACATTCACCTTCAGTGTACCGGTAAGATAGCTTTGGAGCCGCACACGCTCCGGAAAGGAGGATACAGATGATAGTAGATATCCTGAAGAAAAGATTTGAGGAAAACGTCAGCCGCCATCCCGGCATCGCCTGGGAGGAGGTGCTTGAGCGCCTTAACGGGAACGAAAAGGCCCTTGAGATCCTTTCCCGCATGGAAGAGAGCGGGGGAGAGCCGGATATCATAGGCCGCGACGAAAAGAGCGGGAAGCTCATCTTCTGCGACTGCTCAAAGGAGACCCCCGCGGGAAGAAGGAGCCTCTGCTACGATGACGAGGCCCTGAAAAAGAGGACGAAGAATCCTCCTTCGGGAAGCGCTCTCGCCCAGGCGGAGGAGACCGGAGCGTCCATAGTCACGGAGGAGATGTACAGGGCCCTTCAGAGCCTGGGAGAATTTGACCTTAAGACATCGAGCTGGATATATACTCCCGCCGGCATAAGGTCCAAAGGGGGAGCCCTCTTCTGCGAGAGGCGCTACGGGACCGTGTTCACCTTCCACAACGGAGCCGATTCCTACTACTCCGTCAGGGGCTGGCGGGGATATATACTGGTTTGAAAAAGACGGGAAACGGCATTGATACGACTGACAGGAGGAAAAACGTATGATCACAGTGAACCTTTACTACACCGGGGAGAACGGAGCCGCGAGAAATTTCGCCGAGGAGATGGTCTCATCGGGGACCGCGGACGCTGTAAGGGCTGAGGAGGGAAACCTCAGGTACGAATACTTTTTCCCCATGGACGATCCGGAGACGGTTCTGCTGATAGACAGCTGGGCTGACCAGGAAGCCATCGACAGACATCACGAAAGCCCCATGATGGAGAAGATAGCCTCCCTCAGGGAAAAGTACGATCTGCACATGAGGGCCGAACGGTACGTCAGCGAGGAGTTCGGTGCCGACGAAAAGTACATAAGAAAGTGAAAAAGAGCATCCCGGGCGGATGCTCTTTGAGTTTTCAGAGGATCAGAAGCACTGCGGCGATAACGACGGGCACCGTTATGGTGTCATACTCGCTGGGGGAGAAGAGCTCCGTCGCAGTGCCGGCGAGAGCCGCGGCAAGAGATGATACAAAAGCGCCGCCGAAGGAGGCGCTCCCCAGGATGAGCTTCAGCGCGAGCCCCACCCCGAAGGATACGGCAAGCATCGCCGCGCTGCCCTCCCAGGACTTTTTCCCGTCCGCGGGCCTGAGCTTCACCTTGTGCCTTCCGAAGGGGATGCCGAAAAGGGCCGCCGCCGCGTCCCCGGTGCCCCACATGAGTATCGCCATGGCGCACACGTCGGCTCTCCCGAAGACTCCCCAGCAAACGGATGCGAGGCCCGCGAACATGAAGAAGAACAGGACGAGGCTTTTGCGGATCTCACCGGGAGCCTTTTCCACCAGAAGGCCCGAATACCACTCTTCCTTTTCCAGGATCCTGAGGACGGGGTAAAAGATGAGCGCGATCATCACCGATGTCAGGGCCGCCGCCTGCCAGCTTCCCGCTTTAAGGATCATGATCGTGACACAGGTGAATGCCACCATGTGCAGGAGCTTTCTGAAAACGAAGGAAGGCACCTTCGTAAGAAAACGCAGAGGCACCAGGATCACCAGGGCGGGTATGATGTATGCCGCCAGCACTCCGAGGCAGGAGAGGACCTGTGTGAAAAGGGGGAAGCCGAAGAGGAAGTCCCGGTAGTTGAGGATGAGCATCGCCGCTCCCATCACCGTCAGCACTCCTCCCGTCACCAGTCCCACGGTACGGGAGGGGACCCTGTTGGCGAATCTCGCGGAAAAAAGGCTCGCCGCGGTGGCCGAGGCGATGCACAGGAGCATCACGGGCCACTTTTCCAGCACTATGGCGGGATGGATCAGGATGTGGCTGACGGAGGCGATCAGGGCCGTGAAGGTCATGATAAAGGTGCTGGTCCCGACGGCTGTCTTAAGCTCCATCCCGAGAAAGAGGGTGAACACCACCAGCATCATCATACCGCCCCCGGTGCCCACGAAGCCCGTGCCGAAGCCGATGGTGAGGCCGAAGAACAGGGAGACGATGATGCCTTTAAGATCCAGCTTTTCCCCCTTCGATGCCATGTTTTCCCTCTGGGTATCGGGCTTCACGAGGAATCTTATGCCGATGAAAAATGTCAGAAAAAGGGTGAATCCCCCCAGCACAGCGTTCCCCGCGAGGAACGCGGCATAGCTGCCCACGGTGCACATGGCGATGATGCACACCAGCATGATCCAGCCCCTTTTAAGGTCGATGTTCTTATGTTTTGCGTAGGTGTACGCGGTGACCGCGGAACCGAGGATGTCCGACGCCAGCGCTATCGCCGTCGCCTGGTACGCCCCGGTCTCCCCGCCGAAGGAGGGGCAGAGGACTATAAGTATCGGGACCATGACCGTCGCTGCCGAAAGTCCGGCGAGGCCCGTGCCGACTCCCGCCCCGACTGAAGCTATGATGTACCAGAGCCATTCCAATGAGCTCACCTCTTAAATGATCAGGCTGAATACAGCCTGGTATACTCTTCCAGCAGGGAAGCGTACTCCCCGTCATCGGCGGAGCGCATCTTCCTTCTGGTCTCATGGATGCCGTGTCCGGGACCCCTGTTTTCGA
>CADBPP010000217.1 GCA_902796565.1 uncultured Eubacteriales bacterium
GATGCTGCAGGAGGCTCTGCTGTGTGCCTTCACAGGTTATCTTCGTGATGAAAAGCCCTTCCTCCCGGCTCCTTTCAAGGATTATGTCCCCTGCCGGGCGGCGGATGACCTCCCTTTGAGGGAAATCCCCCTTCGGGTTGATGATATCGAATGTGAAGACGCTCCCCGGGGCCATGTATGTTTTCATGGAGGCTAAAAGAGACCCCAGGCCCTGCCGGTCAAGATAGTTTATGCTGTCGCAGGCAGAGTACGCGAAATCGAAGACCTTCTTCCCCCTGGGGGCATACAGGGCCATGTCGTTTTTCACCAGGCTGTAGCTCCCTCCCCTGGAACGGGTATCATACAGCCTCATGTCGCAGCGGGAGAGCATCTCCGAGGAGCTGTCCACCCCCTCGCACAGCGCTCCGTCGGCGTAGAAAAATGAGAGCAGCTGCCCGGTGCCGCATCCGAGATCCAGTATGTTCCTGCCCCGGACGGAGGAAAGGGAGGAAAGCTCCCTCAGATACTCATACCACTTCCTGTAGTCGGTCTTTCTGGCGATATATGAATAGAAACCTGCGATGGGATCGTAATCTTCCATAGGGTAATTGTACCCCCGATGGGGGCTCAAACGTCACACTTTTTTCCCATTATCTCCCTGACAGTGCCGAAAAGTCCGCTCCCGCCCCGTTTTCGGGGCGGGACGATAAGCGTATATTTCCCCTTTCCCGGGAAGGGAACGTAAAAAATAATGGATATTTAATAAGCTTTTTTCTTGCCATATCCCCCGACTTAAGGTAAACTTTACTGTAGGATCAAAGGAGGAAAGCCATGGTCAGTGAGACACAGAAGTTTTCGATCGATAACGAAAGATCGCAGGCCATTAAGGCCGCTCTGAAGAGCGTTACGGCAGCTCTTCGGGAAAAGGGGTATGACCCGGTCAGCCAGATCGTCGGATATATCCTCAGCGGGGATCCGACATACATAACATCTTACCAGGACGCAAGGTCCACCATCAAGAAATTCGACCGGGACGAGCTTATGGAGGAGGTCATCACTTCCTACATAAGGGAACTGTAAAAAAACCGATTCGGGGATGGCACAGAGATGTGCCTTTCTTCATGTTAAGAGGGATTAAATGCTGGACAAAAGGATAATGTGCCTTGACCTGGGCGGATCCCGCACGGGAGTCGCCGTCAGCGACATCATGGGCATGACGGCCCAGGGCGCCGGAGTGATCAGGGTGAAGGGATTCGAAGAGGATCTTAAGGAATACAGAAAGATCATAGAAGAAAAGAACGTGGGAAAGCTCATCATAGGCTATCCCCTGAACCTGGACGGAACGGAAGGCGAAAAGGCCGCCTCCGTCAGGGCCCAGTATGAAAAGATCAAAGACGCTCTCGACGGGATCGAAGTGATCCTCTGGGACGAGAGGCTCTCCACCAAGGAAGCGGAGAGGGCTTTTGCGGAAACAGGCAAGAACTGGAAAAAGAAAAGAGAGGTAATCGACGAGATGGCAGCCCAGATAATACTTCAGAGCTATCTCGACTCAAATATTTTTTAACGGAGGAACCATAACAATGGATGAAGAAAACAAGATCACCCTTCTGGACGACGAAGGAAACGAAGTGGAACTGTACATAGAAGAGCAGTTCATTTTTGAAGGAAAGGAATATATCGTTCTCTACGAGAATGAGGAGAGTGAGGATTCATATCTTTACCGCATCATCGACGACGAGGAGGAAGGCATGCAGATAGTGGAGATAGAGGATGACGACGAATACGAAAGGGTCAGCTCCTACTATCTGGACGACGAGGAAGAAGCTGAATTCTAATAATGGCAGACAGTGACAAGAAGAAGAAAAACGCTCCTGTGACTCCAGCGACCTCCTTCAGGGTGATCCCCCTGGGAGGACTGGAGGAGATAGGTAAAAATTTCACGATAATCGAATGCGGAGACGACAGCATAATCATCGACTGCGGGATCAAGTTCCCGGACGAGCAGATGTATGGTGTCGACTTCGTCATACCCGATTTCTCATATCTTGAGGAACGCATGAGTTCCGTCAGGGCCATTTTCCTGACCCACGGCCATGAGGACCATATCGGAAGCATCCCCTACTTCATGAAGCGCTTCGGCACCGTCCCCGTATACGGTACGAAGCTGACCATAGGACTTCTGAAGAACAAGCTGGAAGAGCACAATCTCACGAAACAGGCCAGCCTCAACGTGGTCAAGTACGGTACGGTGGTACAGGTTAAGGGCTTCAGCGTGGAATTCGTGACCACCAACCATTCGATACCCGACAGCTCCGCCCTGTACATCCGCTGCGGGGGAGGAAGCATCTTCCATACCGGCGACTTCAAGGTGGATCTTACCCCTGTGGACAGCCAGATGATAGACCTCAACCGCATGGCCGCCATCGGCGCGGAAGGCGTCGACCTTCTGATGTCGGACTCCACCAACGCGGAGAAAGCGGGCTACACCCCCTCCGAAAGGACCGTCGGCGAATCCTTCAGGGAACTGTTCACCCTGGCGGGACACAAGAGGATAATCATAGCCACATTCTCCACCAACGTGCACCGTCTACAGCAGATCTTCGATGTGGCCAAGCACTACAAAAGGAAGGTCGCCGTCACCGGCAGGAGCCTCACCAACACCATAGCCGTGGCAAGGGAACTCAAATACCTCAAGTTCTCCGACAGCATCATGGTGGAGCTTTCCGCCATCTCCGGCATGCCGGACGATTCCCTGGTGATACTCACCACGGGAAGCCAGGGAGAGCCCATGAGCGCCCTGTCCAGGATGGCCAACGGTGAGCACCGCATCAAGATCACGGACAATGACTTCGTTATCATTTCCGCCACCCCC
>CADBPP010000218.1 GCA_902796565.1 uncultured Eubacteriales bacterium
AGCAGCAGAGTGATTATTCTCTTTTTCATGGATTCCTCCTGCATTTGATCTGAAACAGGACATCTGACGTCCCGTGTGATATTTTTCGTATTGCACCGTTATCCCGCGCGCTCCACCATCCTGACGATGCCGTCGACGCTTCTCCATGTGTCCCCGGGCATCTGAGTCGGCTGGATCTCTATCCCGAATTCGTCCTCAAGCCGGGTGATCAGGTTTATGAAGGCCAGGGAGTCAAGGATATCTTCCTCTATAAGGTCAGTGTCCGGCGCGTTCCTGAGTTCGCCGTATTCCGTAAGCTCTATTATTATGTCGATTATTTTTTCTCTCATGGATCCATATGCATCAGCGCCCTGATGTCCGCCTTTCCGTTTCCGTCGAGTGGTATCTCCCTTACTATCTTCACAACCGGGACCATGTAGCCGGGCAGATACCTGCCGGCGTAACGCCTCAGGCACGCCACAGTAACATCCTGCTTCCGGTCCTGGGAAAGCTTTACGTATGCGATGATCTTTTCCGCCTTTCCGTCGCTGTCTTTTGCCGCCGCCACAGCGGATCTCTCCACGGCCTCATGACCGTCAAGGACCGTTTCTATCTCTGCAGGCTCGATTCTGTATCCCCTGAGTTTTATCTGGCGGTCCTTTCTTCCGACGTAATATATTTTTCCGTTTTTCCTGTAAGCAAGGTCCCCGGTAAGATAGGCTCTTACGCCGCCCCAGTCCGTAAATCCGCCCCGGCCGTCGAGATATCCCTTTCCGACGCTGTCGCCGGTTATCAGGATCTCTCCCGTCATGCCGCCGTCAACATCTTTCATGTCTTCGCCGACGATGCGGATCTCCACTCCAGGCTTCGGGTCTCCGATGGAGATCTCTTCTCCGGGAAAGACTTCCGCCCCGGTCACGGCAAAGGTGCATTCTGTGGGGCCGTAGCAGTTGATGATGCTAATCCCGCCGAACCTTTCGTACAGTCTCGCCACTGTTTTTTCCGTGAGCTTTTCTCCGCAGAACAGGATCTTTTTCAGCTCGGGCATCAAATCCCTGCCGAACGTCCTGTCCGCCATCAGGTAATCAGCGAAGGAAGGCGTCATCACCGCAAGCCCCGCCCCGCTGCGCCGGAGCTCCCCGAAGAGCGCGGGAAAGTCCCTCTGGGTGCCGCTCTCGATTATATAGTGCCTGCTCCTTGTAAGAAGAGGCAGATAGATATCCGCCACCGACAGGTCAAAGGAATAGCTTGCCTGGTTCAGCACCGTGTCACAGCTGATCCCGCACAGTTCAGTCAGCCATTCCATGCAGCTTCTGAGATTGCCGTACGTGATCTGCACCCCTTTGGGCTCTCCTGTGGTCCCCGATGTGAAAATAATATACGCGGTGTCATCTTCCGATATCCGGATATCCGAAAAGTCCTCGGAATCCTCCCCGTCCATGACAGCCTCTATCGAGCTGTCGATGATCATAGCGGGGGCCGATCCGTTTATGATCTTTTTCCGTCTCTCTTCCGGTACCGAGATGTCCACCGGTATATACGCAATTCCCGAGAACAGGCACGCGAGGAATGAGGCGATCATGTATATTTCCTTATGCCCGGTTACGACTACCCGGTCACCCTTTCCGCAGTGCCTGTCAAGGTAACTGCGGATATTGCAGACATACCTGTAAAGCTCCCTGTTGGTGTACTGCTTTTCCCTGATCTGGTAGCATACGTCCCCCGGATGCTCTTTCAGTCCGCTCAGTATTTGTCTAAGCATCGCTTTTTTCCCTTATCTGGTCTTTCGGGATCAGTTCGTAGTCGTAAAGGACCTCCGAGTGATTGTCCAGGATGAGTTCCCTTGCCTTCTCCTCTTTGGAGATTTTGTCCGTTATCACTCTGTAGACCTTGCTGTTTCTGTAGAACTTCCCGTCGTCTTCCCTGGCGTAATGGCTGTCTTCCTCCACCAGCCTGTATCTGTCGGGAAGGTCAACTGTGCCCCTTATCTCTCCGTACAGGAAAGTGTCATCCAGCCATACCCTTATCTGCACCGGGTGCTCAGTGGTGTTTCTGAACCGGTAGTCGATGGCCTTGTACGCTATGGAGGTGCCTGTTCCGAAGGGTGCTCTTCTCTTCTCATCCGGGAACAGGGCGTCAGAGTGGTGATGCAGCTCCGTTACGGTCAGCGGAGTGTGAAGCACGAGCCAGTGGATCATGTTCGCCATCTGGCACATCCCTCCGCCGATATCCTGCATCATCCTGCCGTTGCTGATCACCAGCCCTTCGAGATATCCTTTCTTCTTTGTGGTGGCACCAACCAGATTCCAGAACGAGAACTCCTCGCCCGGCCGTATAATGATACCGTCTATCCTGTCCGCTGCCAGTTTCAGGTTGACGACCTTGTTTCTCTGGAGCTGCATGTCCACGCCGTGGAGTTTCCTTATCAGTATCTTGCTGTCGCCTTTCCAGATATAAGGGAAGTTTTCCGGACTTCTCTCCACGGCGAATCTTCTGTGCGCGAAGAGATCCCCGAGTTCTTTCAGCCGGGCTTCCTTGAACAGTGATATCTTATATGCGGCCGGCCCCAATTCACAAAACAGTTTTCTTTTCATCTGTAACTCCTGATATACCGGTCCCTTCACCTTCTCAGGTACTCCGACGAGACCGGAAACTCAAAATATGTATCCGGGTACGGTTCTTCCCTCTTTTTTTGCAATCTTGAAAATCTCGGCATTTTCTGTTTTTGGCACAGCAAGTCTGACAATTTCACATCCCGCTTTTTCAAGCTCTTTTATCTGC
>CADBPP010000219.1 GCA_902796565.1 uncultured Eubacteriales bacterium
AAGCATGACGACTGGGTGCGCCGCAACCGTGAGGCCCTCAAGCGTGCCGGGATACCCTTCGTCCAGAACAGCTCCCAAAAGTACGAAAAGGAATTAAGATCAGTCCGCAAAGGCTTCGACCGCGAGGATATCCTGACCACATGGTTCGACTATACCGTCACTCCGGACAAACAGGAACAGTACCTCAGGGAGGCATGCAAAGAATCCCGTGAGGAGGCTATGATAGCCGCATATGAAAACGATGCGTATGAGGCGATGTCTCATTCCTCATCCGCCCGGGAGATCGCCTCCGAGGCCGCTTCAAAGGCCTGTGGTATCATCAGAGAGGCAAAGGAACGGTTCCCGAGTCTGTGTAAATACAGGATCAATTGCAGCGTGGACTTAAGGGAACTGGGAATAGGTCATGAGAACGAGGGATTCTGGGACCTTAAGGTGAATTTTGAGCACCGGGGACTGAAAAAACCGAGCAATCCCCAGCAGAGGGCTCTTTGTGATGTCGCTGCATTTGAGATCTTCAGAGTCCTCACGGCACTTCCCGAAGTTGACTGTGTTTTCTGGACACCGACCTATCCCGACGAAGAGGGAGATTCCTGTATTTCCAACCTGAGCGTCCTGTACGTGCTGGATGAAAAGAACCGCAAAGGGGCGCTGAAGGATTGGTGAACGCCGCTCCCGAACCCATCGTCCCCGGCAGTCGGCTCATCGGCTTAAAACGTAAATAAATGCAGAGCGACGCCCCGTCATACCCTGAGGATGGCGGGGCGTTTCTGTATCCAAATGTCATTTTTTTGTAACTTGACGTATGAGCATCCCTTTTGTTATTATTATAAAAGAAAAGTTTGATTCAATAATTCGGTTTTGAAAGCGAGATACACATGAAATTCAGTGAAGGAGAGATGACTGTCGAAAAAGTCACGGAACTCGTATCAAAAGGCTTCATGTGCTCCCAGTGCGTGTTCGCCCGTTTCGCCCCTGAACTGGGGGTGGATGAGGCTCTGGCGCTTCAGCTGGCCAGTCCCTTCGGCGGCGGCAGCTTCTACGGAGGCACCTGCGGCGCGGTGGTGGGCGCGAACCTGGCTCTTGCGCTGGAGGACGGCTGGAGCGAGGCTCCCTCAAGAGAGCAGATCCAGAAGCTCGCCTCAAAAGTACAGAAGTTCAATTCACGCTTCGAAGCGCTTCACGGCTCGATACTGTGCCGTGAACTGCTGGGCAAGTCCTTTGCCGTTCCCGAGGAGGCATCCGAGATCTACGCCAACGGTCTCATGGCAAAGTGTCCCGGTTTGATCAGCTCCGCCTGTGAGATCCTTGCGGATATCCTGGAGGAAGAAGAATAGTTTTTGTCAATCTGGGTACTGCTGTCAGGAGCGTGCCCTGATATAAAGGAGGTAAATAACCACATGCAACAACTTGATCGTAAGTATCTTGTCGTCAACGGGGCTTCCCGTGCATTCGTGTACGATCCCGAGACAGATACGCTGGCAGAATGTCTCAGACGCATCGGTCTGACCGGGACCAAGATCGGCTGCGGTACCGGCGTATGCGGCGCGTGCTCCATCATCCTCGACGGGAAACTCACCCGTTCCTGCACAAAAAAGATGAAGAACGTTCCCAACAATGCCGTGATCACCACCATCGAAGGTATCGGTACCCCCGAACATCTGCATCCCATCCAGCAGGCGTTCATCACCTGCGGAGCCATCCAGTGCGGATTCTGCACCC
Source organism: uncultured Eubacteriales bacterium (assembly GCA_902796565.1). GTDB lineage: Bacteria > Bacillota > Clostridia > Eubacteriales > Anaerofustaceae > RUG14186. The sequence goes on from CADBPP010000219.1 coordinate 1,720, forward strand.
CCGGATTCATCGTGGCTGCCTATGCCCTTCTTACAGAGAACCCGTCACCCACCCGTGAGGAAGTGAGACAGTGGTTCTACAAGAACCGCAACATCTGCCGCTGCACCGGCTACAAGCAGATAGTAGACGCTGTCATGGAAGCCGCAAAGGTCATGCGCGGCGAAGCCAAGATGGAGGATATCATTTACAAGGCCGAAGGCGATGTATACGGTTCTTCCATGCCCCGTCCCACCGCTGCGGCCAAGGCATGCGGCGTATTCGACTATGGTGATGACCTCATCCATCAGATGCCCAAGAGCACCGTACAGCTGGCCATCGTCCAGTCAGAAGTTGCCCATGCGAACATCATCGATATCGACACATCGGAAGCCGAGAAGATGCCCGGCGTCATCAAGGTGCTCACCGCCAAGGACGTTAAGGGCACCAACATCATGCCCAATCCGATGTACAATCCCCGTGCCAAGGGCAGCACCAACGACATGCCCATCATCAACGGTAAGAAGATCTACCGCCGCGGAGACGTGGTGGCGGTCGTCTGCGCTGAGACCCGTGAACAGGCCCGCGAAGCCGCCAAGAAGGTCAAGCAGAACCTGGAGATCCTTCCCGCCTACATGACCGCCCTCGAGTCCCTGGCTCCGGGAGCCATGGAGATCTTTGAAGGTATACCCAACCAGATGCTGACGATCCCCATGTTCCACGGTGAGGGAGACGCCACCGAGCTGATCGATGACGCTTACTGCTCCGTAGAGGGCAGCTTCCACACCCAGCATGAGCCCCATATGCCCATCGAGCCCGACACCGTTCAGGCTTACTGGGATTCCGACGGAAATCTGACCATCCAGTGCAAGGCCCAGGCCACATATCAGGTCATCGGATACATCGCCGGCGGTATCGGACTTCCTCCCGAGAAGATCCGTGTGGTCACCAACCCCGTGGGTGGAAGCTTCGGCTCCTCCGTCTACACCGGCAGCTATGCCATCGTGGCGACAGCGGTCCAGAACCTCGACCGTCCCTGCGCCCTTACCATGAGCTATGAAGAGTTCATGCACTTCTCCGGCAAGCGTACGTCCTCCTATCACAATGCCAGACTGGCATGCGATGAGAACGGTAAGCTCGTTGCCGCGGAATGGGACAGCGTCATGGATACGGGACCGTACGTGAACCAGACAGACCTCGAGCTTCCCGCCATGATCCGTCTGCCGTATCACGGCTACAGCCTGCCCGTTGCCAAGGGCCTCGGCCGTATGGTCCTTACCAACCACAGCCACGGCGTCGCGTACCGCGGTTTCGGTTCCCCCGAGGCGTACGCGCAGAGCGAGGCCCTGATGGATATGCTGGCCCGCAAGATGGGCATCGATCCCTTCGAGTTCCGCTACAACAACCTGGTGGAAGAAGGTGAGAAGGCCATCTACGGCGAGCT
>CADBPP010000220.1 GCA_902796565.1 uncultured Eubacteriales bacterium
CTCACCGCCCTCGCGGGGCTCGCACGGGAGCGTGACCTTCAGGTCAGGTTCATAGAGATCATGCCCCTGGGGGAAGGAAAAAGGTTCGGTCTGAGAACGGAGGACGAACTCATCTCCATGCTTTCGAAGACCTACGGGGAGCCGGCGGAAGCCTCCTTCGTTTCCGGGAACGGACCTGCGAGATACATAAGCTTTGAAGGCTTCAGGGGCAATGTGGGGTTCATCAGCGCCATCAGCCACAAGTTCTGCTCCTCCTGCAACCGCCTGAGGCTCACCGCCGACGGACACATAAAAACATGCCTTCAGTTTGAGAACGGCTGTTTCCTCAGGGAGATCCTCAGGGACGGCACCGATGATGAGACCATTATGAAGACCATAGAAAAGGCTGTGTACGAAAAGCCGAGATGTCATGAGTTCCTCCTGGAGAGGGATGACGCTGACGCAAGGCTGATGTCGCAGATCGGTGGATGATATGCTGAACGTGATCGGAAGCGAAGAAGCGAAAAAGATGCTCGCAGAACATTTTTCGGGCAGGTTTTCCCCAGGTACTGAAAAGGTGAGCCTGATGGATGCCACCGGGAGGATCCTCGCGGAGGATGTGGTCTCAGACTGCGACCTGCCGGCCTTCGACCGTTCCACTGTGGACGGCTACGCTGTAAGGGCATCGGATACCTTCGGCTGCAGCGAGAGCCTTCCCGCCATGCTTCGTTTCGCTGGCTCGGTAATGATGGGGGAGAGCGTATCCTTTTCCCTTGAAAAGGACAGCTGCGTATATGTTCCCACCGGGGGAGAGGTACCTCCGGGAGCCGACTGCATGATCATGCTGGAGTATGTTCAGGATTACGGGGACGGTTTCAGATACATCGAAAAGAGCGGCGCCCCGGGAGAGAACATAATAAAGAAGCGGGACGAGGCTTCCTGCGGCGACATAGTAATCAGAAAGGGAGCTCTCCTCACCGCCGGATATATCGGCAGCCTCGCCAGCATGGGTTGTGCCGAAGCGGAAGTGTACCGCCGCCCCGTCATAGGCATCATTTCCACCGGCGACGAACTGATCCCGATAACCGAAAAGCCCGAAGGCGCGATGATCAGGGACGTGAACACCTATACCCTGGCGTCTGAAGTCATCCAGGCGGGCGGGATCCCCAGAGCATACGGCATCATCAGGGATGACCGGGACCTTCTGTTTGAGACGGCGGCAGCGGCGGCGGAGGAATGCGACATGCTCCTCATCTCCGGCGGCAGCAGCGTCGGGGAAAAGGATTCCACCGCGGACGTGCTCAGGCGGATCTCCGGAAGCGAGCTGCTTTTCCACGGCCTGGCACTGAAGCCCGGGAAGCCCACCATCTGCGCGGACTATGACGGAAAGGCGCTTTTCGGTCTGCCGGGGCATCCTCTGGCGAGCTACTTCGTGTTCGACCGGTTCGTGAGGCCCCTGATCCGCGAAATGAGCGGCAGCGGTGACGATGTCCTGACAGTCACCGCGAGCCTTTCCTCGGCCGTGCCCTCCAACCACGGCAGGGAGGAGATGATACCGGTGGCTCTCGAAGGAGATACGGCAAGGCCCGTATACAGCAAGAGCGGATACATCACCGCTCTGGCCCGTTCCGACGGATATATAATCATACCCCGGGACTGCGAAGGCAGGCTCAGAGGGGAAACAGTGGAAGTCATACTTTTCTGAAGGAGGTCTCCTTAATGATCGATTATACCTATCTTTCAAACACAGACATAGAAAAGGCGGTGGCGGAATACATCCGCGCCCTGGATGAAGAGGGGTTCTGCCCCGGTACCGAGACAGTAAAGACGGCGGACGCCCTGGGAAGGATCACCGCTGAGGCGATCTACGCGAAGATCTCCTCCCCCCACTACAACGCCAGCGCCATGGACGGCATCGCCCTGATGGCAAAGGATACCTTCGGGGCATCCGAGGCATCCCCGGTGGTGATACCGCCGGACCGCTACGTCGTGGTGGATACGGGAGATCCCCTGCCGGAAGGCACGGACTGTGTCGTCATGGTGGAGGACGTCATCTATGAGGGGGACAGTGCCCGCCTCATCGCCGCCGCAACCCCGTGGCAGAACGTGAGACAGATCGGGGAGGACATCTGCAGCGGTGATATGCTGCTGCCCTCCTTTACCGAGATAACCCCCTACAGCATGGGAGCCATGCTGGCGGCGGGGATACTGGAAGCGAAGGTGGTAAAAAAGCCCGTGGTGGGCATCATCCCCACGGGGGACGAGGTCATACCCCCCAGCGACGATCCCGCCCCGGGAGACGTCATCGAATTCAATTCCACCATCTTCTCGGCCATGCTGACGAAATGGGGCTGTTCCCCCAGAACTTACCCGATAGTCCGCGACAGGATGGAGCTTTTAAGGGACGCCCTGTCCCTTGCCCTGACGGAGTGCGATATCGTCATGATCAACGCCGGCTCCTCCGCGGGAAGGGATGACTATACTTCCACCATCATAGGCGAGGCCGGAAGGGTCCTCTGCCACGGCATAGCCATCAAGCCCGGAAAGCCCACCGTGCTGGGCATCGCCCAGGGAAAACCGGTGATGGGCATCCCCGGCTATCCCGTCAGCGGCATAATCGTCCTCACCGAGATCCTCAAGCCTGTGCTGGAGCACCTTCTGAAGGTCAGTATCGAGCCCGGGACGGAAATGGACGCGGTGGTGACAAAGAGGGTCAACAAGTCCCTGAAGTACAGGGAATACATCAGGGTGCAGCTGGGAAGCACCGGGGATGAGCTCACCGCGGTCCCCCTCAACAGGGGAGCGGGCGTGGTCAGCTCCTTCGTGAAGGCCGACGGCATCATCAGCATACCCCAGAACTACGAGGGACTGGAAGCCGGGGAACATGTGACAGCGACGCTTATGAGGTCTCCCGAAGACATTGCCAGGACCATCGTGGTGATAGGGAGCCATGACCCCCTGATCGACGAGATCTCCGACATGTTCAGGCGCAGGGGCTCCAGGTTCTTCATCTCATCCTCCCATGTGGGGAGCATGGGAGGCATCATGGCCGCCAGGAGGGGCGAGGCCCATATCGGCGGCACCCATCTTCTGGACGAGGAGAGCGGCACCTACAACATACCCTACCTGAAGCAGTATTTCCCGGACAATGACGCCGTGCTGATCCACTCCGTATACCGCCAGCAGGGACTTATGGTGACAAAGGGGAACCCCAAGGGCATAAAGACCATCAGGGATCTTGCGAGGGAGGATGTCTCATACGTCAACAGACAGAAGGGAAGCGGCACCAGGGTGCTTCTGGATTACCTTCTGAGAAAAGAAGGGGTCGATCCCGCGGATATCTACGGGTACGAAAGGGAGGAATTCACCCATACTTCGGTGGCCGCCCAGATCGCGGGGGGCAGCGCGGACTGCGGCATGGGGATATATTCCGCTGCGAAGATCTACGGACTGGATTTCGTCTTCATATGCAACGAGCAGTATGATTTCCTGACGACGAAGAAGTATCTCGACACGCCCATGATAAGGGAATTCATAGAAGTCCTGAAGAGCCCGGAATTCACCGAGCGCATGATAGCCATGGGCGGATACGATCCCAACCGCCCCGGCGAGATCGAATTCATGGAGGAATGATATGTACAGAGTTTATGTGATAACATCCAGCGACAGCGCTTCCCGGGGGGAGAGAGAAGATCTTTCGGGACCGGAGATAAAAAGGATGCTGGATGAGTTCGGAGGCTATGAGGTCGTCGGGAGCGCGGTGCTGCCGGACGACCGGGACGTGCTGGCTAATGAGATGATAAGGGTCGCGGACGAAAAGGCGGCGGATCTGATACTGACCACCGGCGGCACGGGATTCTCCCAGCGGGACAACATGCCTGAGGCCACCATGGACGCCTGCACCAGGATGGTGCCCGGCATCGCCGAGGCCATGAGGGCCTATTCCATGACGAAGACCCCCAGGGGGATGCTCTCCCGCGCTGCCAGCGGCATCAGGGGATTCACCCTGATCATCAATCTGCCCGGCAGCGTAAAGGCTGTCCGGGAATGCCTCGAGTGCGTCCTTCCCGCCCTGGACCACGGGCTGGACATCCTCAGGGGCGACGCCGCGATGTGCGGGGAATCAGAATAATTCCTCCTCGCTGACGCATTCGTTTTTGATGCTGCCCACCAGCCGGTTGAGAGCGTCGATCACCCGGGAACGTATGTCCCCGCCTATGAGGACGAGCATTATGTCGTCTCCGGGGGCAAGAAGGCCCTCGTTGAGCCAGACTCTGACCATGTAGATGCCCTCGAGCTGCCTGGTCTCTTCCACAAAAGCATTTACCTTATCCCCGTCATAGGAGAACCTCATTCCCGTGACGGGCGTTTTTATGTCTTCACCGTTTCTTACCGCGGCTTTGGGCGTCGTTCTGACCACCCCGTTGTGTATCAGATACATGCCGATATTGCCGGCGGCCTGTTCCCTGCGGGCTTCCTCGAGCCATTTGTCCAGTGAAGGTCTGTTTTCCATTTTTCCCTCCTTGTCAGGATTTTGGGGGAGTGCCCCCTGTGAGATTATATCACAGTGCATGCATCGTATCGATCGCTGACGGCCTGATCCTTCCCCTTCGGTGCGGGCTGCATGGCCCTCCGCTGAGCCCGTACATCCCGCCGCCCTCGCAGACAGGAGGATGCCTTCTTCATGCCCGAAAAAACCTGCTTAAAATCATTTGAGACAGTAACGTGAATTATTTGACATTCATCATTTTATTTATGATATAATCACAAAAAAGACAGCATTTGAGACCTGACCCGAAGCATTCTTATGCACCGGAGGTAAAGTGCATGAAGTGGAATATCATCTCAGACTCCAGCATCGATCTTTTTGAACCCGAGAACAAACCGGAAAACGTGGACTTCTTTACGGTACCCTTCACTATAAATGTGGACGGTGTGGATTACGTTGATGACGAGGACCTGGATACCTCGGTCCTGCTCGAAGCCATGAAGGCGACAAAAAAGGGATCGTCGTCGGCATGTCCCTCTCCGGGGGCGTGGCACGAGCTGTTTTCCCGTGAAGGAAACGTCATCGCCCTTACGATCACCAGCGGGCTTTCCGGCAGCTACAACAGCGCCATGGCGGCAAGAGCCATGGTCCATGAGGAGGAGCCCGAAAAGAATATCGAGGTGATCGATTCCCGCTCCACCGGTTCGGAGATCATCCTTATCCTCAGAAAGCTCTGTTCACTGATCTCTGAAGGACTGGATTTCGACGAGGTCATGTCCCGTGTAAGGGAGTACACCAAAACGACGTATACCTCCTTCGTTCTCAGCTCCTTCGACAACCTGGTGAAGAACGGAAGGATGAGCCGCATCACCGGATTCATCGCCCATACCATGGGTCTTGTGGGCATAGGCATCGCCAGCCCCGAGGGCACCATAGACATCAAGGGCGTTGCCAGGGGCAGGAAGAAGGCCATAAACGTCGTACTGGAAGACATGAAGCACCGCGCGGTCCATGTCCATGAGGTGATAATAGACCATTGCATGAACCCGGAATTCGCCGCGATGGTCCGCGACGCCATCCTTGAGATATGGGCGGACGCCCACATCAAGCTGTTCCGGACCAGGGGGCTGTGCAGCTATTACGCCGAATACGGCGGTCTCATCATCGGTTACAGCTCGACCCCCGATAAATGAATACATTGATAAACTCCGGTCCTCCGCCCTC
>CADBPP010000221.1 GCA_902796565.1 uncultured Eubacteriales bacterium
GCGAAAGGAAGCATTCCGAGTGATAGACCGTCCTTCCCATAGGGAAGACCTTTCCTTCGCAGAACTCACAGAGGAGACCGTACCCGTTTCCGAGGAGGAGAATACTCCCTCCGTGGGAGAAAATAAGCCCTCATCGGGAGAAAGCACGTCCCCCGCCGGAGAAAGCGCTCCCCAGGGACAGGATGCTCCCTCATCTGGAGAGACGCAGTCCCCCGGCGGCAGCGGATCTGGTGGTGACAGCGGAAACTCAGGCGCACCTTCCCAGACAGGCGGGGGCCAGGATACGCCTCCCGATGAGCCCGGAGGGGACGGCGGAGGCGAAGTAACGGTAAACGAGAACGGAGACATCCTCCTTCCGGAGCTGCCTTAACCAAAAGCAATAATAACCTTCACCAGGGCCGGCCCGCGGGGCCGGCCCTGCCTTGCCGGGGAGCCGAACTTTGGCGGTAAAGCGAAAAATGTTGCTTTGCCCCTTTATATTCCACCCGATTTATATTACAATTTATGAGTAAAAATCTGTAAATCATTTATAAGGGGTTTTCATAATGATTGTATTAGTTGTTAACTGCGGCAGCTCATCGATGAAGTATCAGCTCATCGACATGAGCGATGAACATGTGATGGTATCCGGCGTTGCCGAAAGGATCACCTTCGATCACGGCGTGATCACCCACAAGCTCAACGGCGAAAAGATCGTCATCGAGAAGGACATGGCCACCCATAAGGACGCCGTCGACCTTCTGATGGAATTCCTGGTGGATCCGAAGTATCACATCATCAATTCCATGAGCGACATCGACGCTGTGGGACACAGAGTCCTGCACGGAGGCAGCAAGTACTCCGAGAGCGTCGTCGTTGACGACGCGGTGCTCAAGGCCATCGAGGAGTGCATCCCCCTCGGACCGCTGCACAATCCCGCCAACCTCATGGGCATCAACGCCTGCGCGGCGGCTCTTCCCGGAGTTCCCCAGGTCGCGGTATTCGATACGGCATTCCATCAGACGATGCCCGCATACGCTTCCACATATCCCATTCCCTACGAGTATGTCGAGAAGCATAAGATCAGAAAGTACGGTTTCCACGGCACCAGCCACCGCTATGTGTCCCTGAAGGCCGCAGAGATGATGGGAACCAAGGAATTCAAGCTGGTCACCTGCCATCTCGGAAACGGCGCGAGCTGCGCCGCCGTCCTCAACGGCAAGTGCGTCGACACCTCCATGGGCCTCACGCCTCTTGACGGTCTCGAGATGGGTACCCGCTGCGGCACCATCGATCCCGCAGTCGTCAAGTTCCTGTGCGACAAGGAAGGCCTCACCGTGGATCAGGTGGACGATATCCTCAACAAGAAGTCCGGTGTCCTGGGCGTTTCCGGAGTCTCCAATGACTTCAGAGACGTGGAAGAAGCCATGAACAACGGCAACGAGAGAGCCCGTCTGGCGATGGATATCTTCTATTACAGAGTACGCACCACCATCGGACAGTACGCCGCCGCCATGGACGGAGTCGACGCCATCGTCTTCACCGCCGGCGTTGGAGAGAATTCCGCCTCCGCCCGTACCGCCATCTGCAAGGGCCTGACCTATCTCGGAGTCAAGATCGACGAGGAGCTCAACTCCAAGAGGGGCGAAGCCATGTTCATCAACACCCCCGACAGCAAGGTCAAGGTCATGGTCATCCCCACCAACGAGGAGCTCATGATCGCCCTTGATACCGTCGCTCTCACAAAGGATCTGAAGTAAAATTTAATAACTTTGTGCTTGACAACCGATGTATTAATCAGTATAATGTATCGGTATGATTAAGGTAATTGCTTGTTTCTTTTAAAACATGTTTAGGAGGTGAGAGCTGTGGCAGTACCTAAGAGAAAACAGTCAAAATCACGCAAGAATATGCGTAAAGCTAATTTCAAGTTAAGCATGCCGGGTATGTCTATATGCCCCAACTGCGGTGAAATTAAGCAGCCTCACAGAGTTTGTCCGAATTGCGGAAAGTATGACGGAAGAACAGTTATAGCAATGGAAGGCGAAAATTAAGTTTAAAGGGTTGCTGCAGCGCAGCAGCCTTTTTTACAAAGAATGAGCTGAACTTTTCCCGCCCCGCTGGACGGGAAAATCCCAGGCAAGGAGAATAACGTGACTATCTATCTAGACGCAATGGGCGGAGACAACGCGCCTGTACAGATCATAGAAGGCGCAGTGGCTGCCGTCAGCGAGTACGGAATCAATGTCACCCTCATCGGTGACGAGGCTGTGATCAACAACGTTTTTGAGAACCGCTCTCTTTCCAGGACCGGCATCGACATTATAAACGTGACGGAAAAGATCGAGATGACGGAGGAACCCGTCGCAGCCGTGAGGAAGAAGAAGGACAGCCCCATGGTAAAGGGCGCCCTGCTGGTGAAGGGATCCCATGAGGATGCCTTCATATCCGCCGGGAGCACCGGCGCGGTGCTGGCGGCGGCCACCCTGTACTGCGGCAGGATCAGGGGAGTATCCCGTCCCGCTCTGGCTACTCTGGTGAACATCAAAAAGCCCGTGGTGGTGCTGGACAACGGCGCCAACGCCGACTGCAGGCCCGAGTACCTGGTGCAGTTCGCCAGGATGGGCAGCGCCTACATCCGTTCCGCCGTGGGAGTCGAGAATCCCAGGGTCGGACTTCTTAACATAGGCACCGAGGACATCAAGGGAAATGCCCTGATGAAGGAAGCCCACGCCCTGCTTAAGGAGGACAGTACCGTAAACTTCATCGGAAACGTGGAGGCGTCCGCTGTTTTCGATTCCGAAGCCGACGTTATCGTATGCGACGGCTTCTCCGGAAATATCCTGGTAAAGGCGGTGGAAGGCACCGCGAAGCTGTCCTTCGGGATAGTCAAGGATGTGCTGATGGGAGGCGCCCTCAACAAGCTGGCGGCTCTGATCATAAAGAAGGATCTGTATGCCAAGAAGGCTCTTCTGGATCCGAAGGCCTACGGCGGAGCGCCCCTATTGGGCACCAATGCCACGGTCATCAAGGCCCACGGAAACTCCGACGCAACGGCCATAAAGAACGCTGTGCGCCAGGCGGACACTCTGGTCAGAAACGGAATGCTCTCCGCTCTGGAGGAAGCGATAAAACAACAGGAGGAAAACAAATGATCTTTGAGAAAGTAAAGGAAGTTATCGCGAATCAGCTGGAACTGGATCCCGAGACCATTACGATGGAAGCATCTCTCATCGATGATCTGCAGGCGGATTCACTGGATGTTATGGACATGATCATGCAGTTTGAGGAGGCATTCGACATCGAAGTCGATGAGGACAGCCTCGACGGCATCAAGACTGTAGGCGACATAGTCAGTTATTTTGAGAACCACACCAAATAGAACGGTCTGAAAATCAGCCGGACGGGGAGAAAGAGAGCTTTCTCCCTTTTTTGTTTGTCCCGTCCCCGGCGGAGTCAAAAATGCTTTTGAACCCGGGATGGTTTAAGGTATAATCTATAAGATATGGAAGACAGTTACAACGCAATGCTCGAGCGCTTCTGCGACGAGACAGGATATCATTTCAGAAACAGGGATCTTCTCATAAGGGCCCTGACCCACTCCTCCAGGGCCGCTGAGGAGGGTTCCGCCTCCAACGAACGGCTGGAGTTCCTCGGGGACGCCGTCCTGGAGCTCATCATCTCCGACTGCATCTTCGGAAACGACGAGCTCAGGGACGAGGGAGCCCTCTCCAAGCTCCGTGCCCTCATCGTCTGTTCCGATTCTCTGGATATGACCGCCCGCAGGATAGGGCTGGACAGGCTCCTGAGACTGGGAAGAAGCGAGGAGGCCAGCGGCGGCAGGAACAAGAAGGCCCTCACGGAAGACGCCATGGAAAGCCTCATCGGCGCTATATATCTGGATTCGGGCCTGGATTCCGCCAGGGATTTCGTCATGCGGACCCATCTGCCGGTGATCGAATCCGCCGTTTCCGGACACCTGACCTATGATTACAAGACCACGCTGCAGGAAAAGGTGCTCCATGACAGGCTGGGGGAGCTCTCCTACGAACTGGTGGGAGAAACGGGTCCCGATCACAACAAGACGTTCACCTCCAGGGCAGTGCTCTCCGGGGTGGCCTATCCCGCGGCCAGCGGAGCCTCCATCAAGAAGAGCGAGCAGAACGCAGCGAGGATTTTACTGGACATACTCAACAGCAAGGAACACAACTAGGATATGATACTTAAAAGGATAGAGATCTTCGGATTCAAATCATTCGGCAAGAAGGTCACCATCGATTTCAATGACAGCATCACCGCCATAGTGGGCCCCAACGGCAGCGGAAAGAGCAACATCACCGACGCCATAAGGTGGGTCATGGGCGAACAGCGCCTCAAGGCCCTGAGGGGCTCGAAGATGGAGGATGTCATCTTCGCGGGAAGCAACGAGAAAAAGCCCCTGGGCTACGCCCAGGTGACCATCGTTTTGGACAACTCCGGCAGGATCTTCGATTACGACTACGACGAGATAGAGGTGTCCCGCAAGTATTACCGCAACGGCGTGAGCGAGTACTACCTCAACCGCACCCTGGTGAGACTCAGGGACGTCCAGGACATTTTCATGGATACCGGTCTCGGGCACGAGGGATATTCCGTGGTGAGCCAGGGACAGATCGAGTCCATCGTGGTCAATTCCCCACAGGAAAGGAAGATGATCATCGAGGAGGCCGCGGGCATAGTCAAGTACCGCGTGAGAAAGCTGGAGGCTGAAAGGCGCCTCTCCAGGGCCCAGGACAACCTCCACCGCGTAAACGATATAATCTCAGGCATGGAGGAAAGGCTGCCGAACCTGAAGAGACAGTCGGAAAAGGCCCAGAAATATCTGGAGCTCCGGGACGAGCTCAAGCAGCTGGAGGTGGGCATGTTCGTCCACCGCATGGACAAGCTCAATTCCTCCCTGGAAAAGAGCACCGCCGTCAGGGATTCCCTGAACGAGAGCATCAGCGCCATAGACACCGAGATCGGGCAGCTGGATGAGAAGTTCGTCCGCCTCAGGGCGGCCATCACGGGCTACGACGAAAGCATGGCTTCCCTGAACAACAACCTGGAAGCCCTGATGAACAGCTACAATACGGCGAAGGTGGACTTCGCGGTGAGCCGTGAGAGGGCCGACAGCCTCCGGGAGAGCCTCAGGCAGGAAGGCGAGGATACGGATGAATCCGATGAGAAGATAAACACTTACCGGGAGGAGATCGCCTCCATCGATAAGGATATCTCGGTAAAGAGCACTCAGCTCAAAGTCATCACCGACAGGGCAAGGGACTGGTCCAGGGCCCTGGAGGAGCTGCTCTCGTCGATCCGCGACGCCGAAGGAAGACTCTCCCTGCTGGAGGGATA
>CADBPP010000222.1 GCA_902796565.1 uncultured Eubacteriales bacterium
CCCGCTCCCCTTCGAGAAGTCTTCAAGTATCTGCTGCATATTCTTTCCCGAGGCGGTGTCCGCGTCAAGGCGAAGGACCCGGGCGGAGGGGAACATCTCGGCGACGCTCTGTTGTATCTTTTCCGTTCCGGTTCCCATGAAACGTATCTTTTCGCTGCCGCATTCCGGACAGACCTGGGGGATGCTCTTGGTGTAGCCGCAGTAATGGCACTGCATGGTGCTGCTGGACGCGTGGGTCGTCAGGGAGACAGCGCAGTTCGGGCACATCTCTATGTGGCCGCAGCTGCGGCAGAACACATATGTGTTGTATCCCCTGCGGTTCAGAAACAGCAGGACCTGTTCTCCCGCGTCCAGCCTCTGCTGTATCTTTTCTCTCAGAAGGTCGCTTATGGGGGAACGGTTCCCGTGACGCAGCTCGCTTCTCATATCCACCATCTCGACCTTCGGCAGTACGGAGCCGCTTATGCGGTTCTTCATGGTGATCAGGGTGAACTCGCCCCGCATCGTCCTGTAATATATCTCAGTAGTGGGCGTGGCGCTGCCCAGCACCAGGGTGGCGCCGGTCCTGGCCGCAATGAACTCAGCAGTCTCCACGGCATCGTAGCGTGGTGAACCGGAGGAACGGTAGCTGGTCTCGTGCATCTCGTCTATGACGATGATGCCCAGTTCCCTGAAGGGCATGAACAGCGCGCTGCGGGCTCCGAGGACGATCCTGGCCTCTCCGCGCTTGATCTTCTGGTATTCTATGATCTTCTCCGTCTGGGTAAGGCGGGAGTGCATTATCGCCGCGGTGTTGCCGAAACGTTCCCGTACCCGCCGCATCATCTGGGGCGTCAGGGAGATCTCAGGGACCAGCAGGAGGCACTGTTTTCCTTTTTTCAGGACGGTGTCGAACATCTCGAAATAAAGGTCTGTCTTGCCGCTTCCGGTGACTCCGTATACCAGGAACTTCGATCCGTCGGGCTGAGAAGAGAAGATATCCATCGCTGACTTCTGCTCTGAAGTCAGTTCCGGCGGCTTCTTCAGCGCCCCGGGGACAGGTTCTTCATAGGAACGCAGCTTTTTTTCGCTGATGACGAGGTTGTTCTCGATAAGGCTCTCCAGGCTCTGGGAGGAAGCTCCCGTCGCCTTCAGCAGCTCCCGTTTCAGGACGGGGGAGGCGCACTCATAAAGAAAAGTCACTATCTCCCGCTGCTTTTGCGCCCTCTTCCCAACGATCATCAGGTAATCTTCCAGCGGATTGCCGCTTCCTCCGGCAAGGGAGATATACTCGTCGTAACGGTCGCTGTTCTGGGGAATATACTCCTCCCTCACCTGTATCAGCTGCTTTTTCTTCAGGATGGAAAGCACAGGGATCAGCCGGCCGGAGGAAAGGCCGGGTCTGTTCTTAATGGTGCTAAGGCTCCTTTCCCTTCCGTCGGACAGGGTTTCAAAAATGCCCTGAGCCAGGGGGGCGTCGTCCGCAGACACGGCGGAAACGAATTCGGAGGAAACGGCCCCATCGCTGAGACGGTAGGCTACTTTCCTGACCAGCTTGTCCATGGAAGGCACCACCACCCTGACCGCTTCACCGTAGCCGGCGAAATAACGGTCATGTAAAAAAACGGCCGTATCAGCCAGATAGTCTGGTACGACCGGTTCGGTATCCGCTATGTATGATATGCTTTTAAGTCTCTCCGGATCAAATTCACTCTCTTCGGAAAGGGAAACGACAAAAGCCTGTGTATGTCTGTTTCCGGCCCCGAAGGGGACCCCGACCCTCATGGCCGGGCGGATCGCTTCACAGAGTTCGTCTGGGACTCTGTATTCGTAGATCCTGTCTGAAGCAACGGAAGAGGAGTCTATAAACACTTTCGCATACAGCATTTCCGGTTCTCCCGTGCCTTTGGGGCACAAATTCGGTTAATATCGCAACACCCGGGTCACTCCTCGTCTTCCGGAAGCTCACCGGTGGGGTAGTAGGGCTTTACCTTCCCTTCGTTTATCTCGTCGATGGCGGTGGTGACTTTGTTGACATGTTCGTTCTCCGTCAGGGGAGCGTCTCCGTCTGCCAGCATTCGGGCTCTCTTCGCGATTATAAGGGAGAGAACATATTTGTTGTCGACCTTTTCCATGAGTTCGTCGATCGAAGGGGATATGAGGGTATTCTGCTGGTTCTTTTTCATGATATTATCCATCCTTTAACCTTTAGATTTTACAATGCCGTAATCATCAAGTCAATAAAAGGCGGGAAAATTTACGGTTAAAACCCGGTTAAAAGGGGCAATTTTCACTTGACAAATAAGAAAAAAGGTGTAAAATACTAACGATTAAGAGATAGGAAGTGAAGTCATCATGAACGAGTGTCCAAACTGCGGATACAAGTTCCTCGGCAAGATCGGCAGGAGGAAATATTTCTGCAGCAACTGTTATTCGGAGATCTTTCTCTCCAACAACAAATGTAAGGTGATGACCCTCAATGAGAAGGGGATACCCACAGTAACAAGGATCATCGCATACAACGAGGTCTGA
>CADBPP010000223.1 GCA_902796565.1 uncultured Eubacteriales bacterium
AGCCGGACAGGTCTCCGGCGGTGAGCAGCGCCCATTTTTTAGCGAAAAGATCGAATGCCTCTTTGAAAAGATCCATTATGTACCTCCTGTATGTTATACGGCCATTATATCATTTGCTTGGAGGCAAAATTGTTATAAAATTCAATATATAAAATTAAGATGGGTGTTTGTTCAAAAATTACGTGTTTTTTTCGGTGGGGTTGGCTTTACCGCCTATG
Organism: uncultured Eubacteriales bacterium; assembly: GCA_902796565.1. GTDB lineage: Bacteria > Bacillota > Clostridia > Eubacteriales > Anaerofustaceae > RUG14186. The sequence goes on from CADBPP010000223.1 coordinate 219, forward strand.
GTATAATTCTAAACTGTACAGGTGTACAATACCGAATGTTGCTTTCTTTTACTGGGGGGTAAATGAATGGATAACAATGCAGAAGATACGAGACAGAAGCTGATAGATGCCGCGAGGGAACAGTTCTACAAAAAGGGGATCAACGAGACCACCCTGGAGAAGATCACCAGGCAGGCATATGTCCAGCCTTCCGCCGTATCATACTATTTCGGAGGCAAGAAGGGCCTGATCGAAACGGTCATTGATGGATTCTACAGCAGACTGTCTGAAAAGGCTGCGAGCATCAGCAGCGACGAAAGGATCCGGCCCGTCATATGGATATATCTGCTGTGGTCGAACATAGCCTGCGACAGCAACATCGCCAGAGGCATGATGGAGTTCCTCACCATGGACATAGCCGATTCGGACAGCGGTCCGTCCAGGAGATTCTCGCAGTTCATACAGAACATAAAAGTATCCTTCGGGCTGAAGGATGAGGATCCGCATCTGGCGGGGGAGCCCGATTATCACTTCATCCTCAACAACCACATGCTCTACGGCATGATGAAATACGCCCTGAAACATCTCGAACCCACCAGGGACACAGCTGTCCTTCTGGCCAGGACCGACACCAGGATCAAGGGCGTCATCGCCGGAGTCAGGGACCTTGACGAGATCATAGAAAAGTGCAGGGAGGCGGAAGCCATCCTCGCGGGATACAGCTTAAAGGACCTTTCGGTGGAATTCTGAAGAATATTCAAAAGCTGCGGCGCGCCGCAGCTTATTTCTTTCTTATCCTGCTTTCAAGGATGTTATCCCCGTCATATTCCGCTTCCACTATCCCCTTTGAGGTGAGTCTGCGAAGGCGCCTTGTCCAGAACAGCCTTCCCATGTCATCGAGCCTCCTGTCCTCTTCGAGATCCCTCAGTGCCTCAGAAAACAGGCAGCCATCATCCGGGATCTTCAGAAGGATCTCCTCATCGAAGAAGTCATCGGACGCTCCCGCTATATTGCCGTCGGGATATCTGGTCCTTATCGGGGCATTCTCCTCCGAAAGGTCCTTCCAGAGCTTTTCGTAATCCGTCCTTTTCTCCTGTGTGAGGAGGGACGAGCCGCTGAAGGCCCTGTAAACGACTTCCCGGGGAGCATTTTTCAGATCCCCGAAACGGAACATGTCATCCAGGGGCATGTCTATGACGGTCAGGTCCCTGCCCTTTACAAGGTCCATGAGAAACGCCATGGAGCATATGTCCCCCGATGAGGGACCGTGCCATATCCTCAGTACGTCCGTTCCCTCCCGGGCCGATGCCAGCTCTTCGCACCGCTCCCTGAGTATCTGGAACATCTCATCGGTATCGCGGGCTTCGGAAGGGACGAGGGTATCGTACCATTTCATCAGCTTGTAGCGTTCCTCCCAGAAATTGTCCCCGATGTCACCGATGTTGGCATGGAGCCTGAGCATGGCGATATCCCTGAGGGGTATCACCCTCCGGCCGGTAAGGAGCCTCAGGGCGTCAAGGGGCATGGATGCTTCGAAAAAGATATCGTAGATGTGTCCTCTGCCGTTGTCCATGTTTTCCTTTCGCTCCTGCTATATTATTTCGCTTGACACCAGCTCATGGGAGGCTTCCACTTCATGGCGCATGAAGCCCCTTTCGGCGCTTTCGATCTCACCGAGCTGGTTGTCATAGGGATCTATGGAGAAGAACTTCTTCGGTATGTCGAAATCCCCCATGAAGGTATCGTTGGCGATCATCCGCCAGGGATCGAGGTTCCCGAAATAGAACCTGCGTCTTTCCTCGCTGCCGTCCCGTACCGCTCCGGTGCCGTAGGAGGGGTCCGCCGGGAGCCATCCGTGGGATGGTGTATAGAACAGGAGCCAGTCATGGCAGCCCGCGCTCTCCGGTCCCGCGGCGAGGCCGCTCTGCCAGCGGGCGGGTATCCCGGCGCAGCGCAGCAGAGTGATCATCGTCAGCGCGAATACACCGCAGTCGCCCCTCATGCTCCGAAGGCACTCGTCCACGATGTCCGGCATGAGGATGTATGGGGGCATGTAGGAATACTTCATGTTCAGGGTTATATAGTCGTAGACCGCCCGGGCTTTTTCCATCGGATCGACTATACCTTCCGTCAGTCTTTTTACGGTCATCCTTACCAGGGGAGAGAACACTATCTGGGGCTCCTGCTCGCAGAGGTACTCAGACGGGTCCTCCTTTCCCTGCAAGCTGCCGGAGGGGACCGATGTGTCCGTGAAGTGCTGGGTGCAGGTATAGGAGTATTCCACGCTCCAGCATGTGTTTTCCGCGGGGGAGTCCTTCCAGCAAACGGTGCGGGTAAGACTGCCGGCGGGGGAGACGATGCCGCCTTCCGGGGATATCCTTTCGATTACTATATCCGTCTGGTATTCGTTTTCCCTGGGCAGGGGG
>CADBPP010000224.1 GCA_902796565.1 uncultured Eubacteriales bacterium
CCTGATTGTCTCTGATCTCTTTTTTCATGGGTCTTCTCCTGTATGAATAATATATGGATATTTTACCATCGGGGATGCTCTTCTGACAACACATTTCATCCCGGGGAAAATGATTTGTTGTACTTTGGGCAAAAAATCATCCCGGAGAAGGTGTTTTCCTCCCCGGGATGTTTTAACTGATGTGTATTTGTATAATTCAGCCTTCAGGAGACCAAAAAGTACGGCGAGACCTTTATCTGAGTCTCCGAGAGCAGCCGCGTCCCGTCTTCGAAGAGCCTGTCTATGGTCTTCTCATCGTGTCCGAAGGGTTCAAAGCACAGCTTCAGGTAGTAGCGCTCGAATTCCTCCCTCTTAAGGGATATGTCCCCGTTCACATAGTGGTAGAGGAGGCCCTTGGCGGCGTAGCGGGAAGCGATATATACGGCGTAGAACATCTCCCTGCTCATTTCACCGAGGAACATCCTGCCTCCGGCGAAGTGGCGGCTGGCCTCGAACTCGAAGTTGAAGTAGTCCCCCAGCCCGTGGTAGACATATTCGTTGAAAAACCTTCTTGCGTATTCGTCGGACGTGTAGTAGCGGTCTATCCAGATGCAGGAAGCGGCCTCAGAGGTGACCTCGTCATAGCCAAGTGAGCGTCCCTTCTCTGTGAAAACGCCGAGAAAGTCGATGGAGATCCCTTCGTACACCTCCGCGGCCAGCATCTCCTTTTTCCTGTAGTAATGGGAAATGGCCTGCTTGGTTATGCCAAGTTCCAGAGCGATGTCCTTGAGGTTCGTTCCCACGTATCCCTTTTCGTAGAACAGCTTCTTCGCGCTCGAGAGTATTTCCTGTTTCCTGTTGTTTTCCATAAACTGAGTATAGCAGAAGACAGGAAAATGTGCAATGTTGTTTGACTAGTAAAAAATAATTCTTGACAATTCAAATTTCTGTCTGTATAATCAGGGCATAGTATAGTTGACTAGTCAATTAGTCGGGAGGTTATAATGTATTCTGAAAAGTTCAATGAAAAGGTGAAGCTGTTCACGGACGCGGCGCGCTTCGAAAACACCACTGTGCCGCTTTTGTCCAACGACTATACCTGGAAGGTATGCGATTCCGGTGCGGATTTCAAGGACGCGTACTTCAAGACGAAGGTGATGGAAAAGATAGTATGCGCCTTCCATGAGCGCTACGGTTTCGACGCCTACATAGACCTGGGCACCAGGAACCACTTCCCCCAGATGCAGGCCCTGGGAGGAGGCAGCTACGTGCTGGACGAGAAGACCGGAGGCATCAACGTGACCGACGAGCCCACCCTGTTCCCGGAGGATTACGAGGATTTCGCCAAAGACCCCAACAAATATCTGTACATCATGTTCCAGAGGAAGTTCCCGAACATCACCACAAAGGATTTCGTGAACGCCACCACGGCCTTCCTTCAGGCCCAGGGCTACGCCCAGAACATAGCGAAGACCTTTACGGAAAAGTATGAGACACCGATGATGGTCACCACATCCGCATCCGTGCAGCCCCCCATCGAGGCGTTCCACAGCTCCTTCAGGGGCATCAGCGGCATCTCCGTGGACATGAGAAGACATAAGCAGGCTCTGAAAGCCGCTCTGGACGCCTACTGGGAAAAGATGGTGCTGCCATCCCTGGCAAGGGCGCTCTCGGCACAGGATAAGAACTACATCGCCGACGTGTATTTCGCCATCATCTCCCACGAGGTCCTCAACAGAAAGCAGTTCGATGAGTTCTATGTCCCCTACATGCAGCAGATCCTCACTAAGACCGCCGAGGCCGGAAGGCTCGTGTTCATCTACATCGAGGACGCCATAGCCCGCTTCGCGGACTACTTCAGCGACGTACCGAAGGGAAGCGCCATAATGCACCTGGAGATGGACGACATCTTCGAGATGAGAAAGCTGCTGCCCGGCATGCCTCTCGCGGGAGGCATGACCACCGATCTGCTGGGAAGGGGCACCCCGCAGGAGTGCGTCGAAAGGGCAAAAGTGCTTTGCAATGAGCTGGGGAGCGGCTTCATCATGAGCCAGAACAAGATGCTCAGCTTCAGAAACGACTGCAGGAGGGAAAACCTTCTCGCCGTCAACGATTTCGTAAGAGGATTTGAACTGTAGGAGGGAGACATGAACATTTTAAAAGCGATAATCGAACAGAAAAAGGCTGTGAAAAAGCTGGAAAAGATGGAGGTCTACTCTCCGGAGTGGTGGGCAGCTCTTCCCTCCACCGTGACCTTCGTGGATGAGAACTTAAGGGACATCATGGTCTTTGCCGTCGTCTACGGAAGCATCCAGATGTGATCAGGCAGACAGCCGGGGGTCTCCGCGAAGGCGGAGGCCCTTCTTATAATTTGTATGTTCAGATATATTTCTTATAATTATTGATAGAAACGCCGCTCTTAAGGTATAATCGCATCAGAAGACGATTACCATATGGGAGGTATATATGCTTACTAAAAGACAGAATCTTCTTGAAACGATACACGGAGGCAGTCCGGACCGCTTCGTGCAGCAGTACGAGGCCTTCGGAATGATCATGGGCACACCCCTGAGCCGTTTCAACCCCAATCCCCGCTACGGCGAGGAGAACGTGGTGAACGCCTGGGGCGTCACCAAGTCGTGGCCCATCGGCACCCCGGGAGC
>CADBPP010000225.1 GCA_902796565.1 uncultured Eubacteriales bacterium
ATACGCCATACAGTGGGTGAAGAGGAACATCACCGCCTTCGGCGGGGATCCCGAAAACATAACTATCTTCGGCCAGTCCGCGGGAGCTGGCGCCACCCTCTGCCATGTGGGTTCGCCCATGAACAGGGGGCTGTTCCAGAGAGCCATCTTCGAGAGCGGCGGAGGTCTGAGGACCTACGGACAGGGAGGCGGATGCATCGGCCTTGAGGAAGCCCTCAGTAACGGTAAGGGGTTCTTCGAGGAGTACGGCATAAAGAGCCTTGAAGAGGCCAGGGCCATCCCCGCGGAAAAGCTCAATGAGATAGGAATGGCCTACGGCAGAAAGCACCGCTTCGAGCCCGTCATCGACGGATATTTCCTGGAGAGGGATCCCTCCGATGTGCTGGCCAGCGGCGACTATCCCGACATCTCCCTGATGTACGGCTGCACCGGCACGGAGCTGGATGTGGGCATCCCCGGAACGGGCCTTCCCAGGACCATCGACGAACTGAGGGAATGGGGCCTTAAGAAGTACGGGGAGAAGTACATCGACGAATTCATGAAGCTGTGCAACTGCCATGACGACATGGACGTGTGCATGCTGGTGCATACGGACGACTCCTTCAGAGGACGCTTCATGAACAACGCCCTGTTCATTGAACAGAGGGTCCGTTCAGGGAAGAAGGACAACTGGATGTACATATTCGACGCGTCCATGCCCGGCTGGGACAGCCAGCAGTCCTTCCATTCATCGGAGCTGTGGTTCGTGTTCGAGACCCTGGCGAAATGCTGGAGGCCATTCAAGGGCAAGCACTACGATCTCGCCAGAAAGGTGTGCAACTACTGGACCAACTTCGCCAAGACCGGAAACCCCAACGGCCTTGACGCCGACGGCACACCCATGGAGGAGTGGCGGAGCGCCACGGCGGAGGACCGCTACATGCACTACCTTAACGAGAACAGGATAGGTGCCTATGGAAAGGGCAACACGGAGCTCATAAAGTTCCGCATCAGGGTGACCTTCGAGATGCTCAAAGAAAAGGGCGTCATCAGGGACTGAGAAAGATAATTTAAAACGGGGCCGTCTCCGAATGGCTTTGCAGCCGTTTCGGGGACGGCCTTTTCCTGCCTGGAAAAGCAATAAAAGAAAAAACACCGTGAAACTGCCGCAGGGACGGTTTCACGGTTTTGCATGTTCAGATCTTTATCAGTCCGAAGGCGTCGAGTATGCTGCTTACCAGTATCACCGCCAGGAGCATTACCGACATGTATCTCAGAACGAAGCGGAATACTTTTCTGCGCCTGAAGGCGCTGGAAGAAGTTATCTCCTCTTCTATCTTTTCCGGCCCGGTGACCAGAAGTATCAGAAGGCACACGCAGGCGCTGGCCACAGGCATCATGACCGAATTCGTCAGAAAGTCGAAGAAGCTGAGTATGTCCATGCCCAGAGGTGTGACGCCCGCGAGCACATTGAATCCCAGGCAGGAGAGGGTCCCCAGAAGGATAAGTATCACGCTGACAAGGGCCGCGGCGCGGCTGCGGGACCATCCCAGCTCGTCCTCGAAGGTGGAGCATGCGCTTTCAGCGAGGGAAACGCTGGAGGTCAGCGCCGCCAGGAGCACCAGGAGGAAGAAAAGTATCCCTATCCAGTCTCCGCCCATGGAGGCGAATACCTTCGGCAGCGTCACGAACATGAGGGCCGGCCCCTTGTTGAGCGCCGCTGGATCCCCTCCGGAGAAGGAGAACACGGCCGGGATCACCATGAGGCCCGCAAGGATGGCGATGACCGTATCGAAGATCTCCACCTGGACCGTCGTCTTTTCTATGTCGACATCCTTCTTCGTATAGCTTCCGAAGGTTATGAGGATGCCCATGGCGATCGAAAGGGAATAGAACATCTGCCCCAGCGCCGAGACCACCGTCATCAGGGAAAGCCTTCTCAGGTCGGGGATCAGGAAGTATTTGACTCCCTCCAGAGCTCCCTTTCTTGTAACGGAAAAGATCACGACCACCACCGCCAGAAGCGCCAGCAGCGGCATCATTATCTTCGATACCTTTTCGATGCCGTTCTGTACTCCGCCGAAGATGACGAGCATCGTCATCACGGAGAAGACCATGAAACACAGCTCCATCGCCGCCGGATCCGCCAGGAACTGCCCGAATACGGCTTCGTCCGCCATGGCGGCTCCGCCGCCTGAAAGGTAACCCCAGAGGTATCTGCATACCCAGCCGCCTATAACGGAGTAGTAGGGGACGATAAGGATCGGAACTATGGCGTTGATCCATCCGCCGGCCGTGACGGCCTTTCGTTTCCCCAGGGCTCTGAATGCCCCGACGGGGCTCTTTCCGGTCATCCTTCCTATCGCTGTCTCCGACATTATCATCGTATATCCGAAGGTCATGGCCAGTATGATATATACAAGGAGGAACGCTCCTCCGCCGTATCTGGCAGCCAGGTACGGGAACCTCCAGATGTTGCCCAGACCGACGGCGGAACCCGCCGTCGCCAGCACATATCCGAGCCTGCCGGAAAATCCTTTTCTTTCCTTCACTTGTGTCCTCCTCATGCAGTCGTCAGGCTGTTATTGTATCACAGTTTCATGTCGTCACATCAATGATCGAGCACTAAAAAAAGGGTGTCCCTGAAATGGTCATGAAACCATCACGGGACGCCCCGCGCTGTTTTACAGGCACGCCGAAACTACTGTGCCCTCTGATCCGTGATCTCCCAGAGCTCGACGGAAGTGTTCCTTGTAAGGATGAAGCGGTACTTTTCATATTTCTTCCCGCTCTCCAGTCCGTCGGTGCGCTCGGAGCTGTCCGTGGTAAATGCGGCTTCCAGCACCATGACGCATTCCGGCGCTTTTCCGAGGCCTTCCGCCTCCTCCCTCACCGCGCTGTCCTTGGCGTAGTCGATGCGCTCAAGGGTGCAGCCCTTCATCTCGTCTTTGAAGTACCGGATAAGTACATCCACCGCGTCCTGGAAGTCGTCCGAATTCATATAAACGGATGAGAATCCGCCTACGGTCACTCCGGAGCCGCAGGCCGCAAAGACCAGGATACATGCTGCGGCCATGATTGCCGCGATCGTTCTTTTCATCGTTTCCTCCATGTTATTATCGTGCCGGCACTGTCCTGTGCCGGGAATGATCGTCTCTTAAACGCTTTTCGCGTAAAGACCGTGCACCGTGCAGTACACATAGATCCTCTTTACTCCCTCCAGCAGGAACTTCGCTTCCGGTCTTTCTCCCGGATGCAGTCTGACATACTGCACGCTGTCGTCGGATTCCGCGGCGAAGAATGAGAAGTAATGGCCCTCCTCCATGGGATGGCCGCAGCTGACATGGTATATGCCGCCGGAGGCTTCCGCTCTGATGCCCCGGGAGACCCCTACGTCCTCCGCCCTGAGCTCCCTTCCGCAGCAGCTCACCTTTGTGTCGCCGGTGGAGATGGTGAC
>CADBPP010000226.1 GCA_902796565.1 uncultured Eubacteriales bacterium
ATGTTGGGAAATTCTCTTATCCTGTCGTTAAAGAACATATGAATACTCTCCGGTATACACCACGTTTTTCAGATACAGTCCGTCGGGAGGCACCGTGGGGCCCCCCCCCGCCCTGTCCTTCTTTTCAAGTATGGCCCTGACATCCTCCGCAGACAGCTTGCCCGCTCCGACGTAGATCAGCGTGCCTGTAAGGATCCTGACCATGTTGTAAAGGAATCCGTTGGCGGATGCCGTTATGGTCACGATGTCGTCCTGTTTTCTGACGTCGAGCCTGCTTAGCTCCCTCACAGCATTTTTGACGTAGCTTCCCGAAGCCATGAAGGAGGTGAAATCATGTTCCCCCCTGAGGACTGCCGCCGCCTCGTTCATCCTGTCGATATCAAGGGGATACCTTACGAGATATGCCCTGTTCACCAGAAACGGGGAAAGGACTCTTGAGTTCTGTATGACATACTCATAGGTCTTTGATACGGCGCAGAACCTGGCGTTGAATCCATCATCCACGTCATAGGCCCTCAGGACCCTGATGTCAGGCGGCAGGAACGCATTCAGGCCCGGCACGGTCTTTTCCGCGGGGGCGGAAAACTCCGTGCGGAAGTTTGCGACCTGGGCGCAGGCGTGGACTCCGCTGTCGGTGCGCCCGCTGCCGTAGAGCTTTGAGCGTTTGCCGGTCAGTGACACGATGGCGTCGTTGATCTTTTCCGCCACGCTCACTCCGTTGGGCTGCACCTGCCAGCCGCAGTAGCGGCTCCCGTCATAACTGACTATGATCGCAATGTTTCTCATGGAGCCGGGAGATACCTCGTGCAGTAGATGCCTGCAAGAGCCAGGATCACCAGACAGTAGGCGACTATGTCTGCCTTTGAGTAATGCAGCTCCTTGAGCCTCGTGCGGCCCTCCGCTCCTCGGTAGCATCTTGCCTCCATGGCCATCGCCAGCTCGTTGGCTCTCTGGAAAGCGCTGACGAACAGCGGGACCAGGATGGGGATGAGAGCCTTGGCCCTTCTTATGATGTTCCCGCTCTCAAAGTCTGCGCCCCTGGATTTCTGCGCCTTCATGATCCTCTCGGTCTCATCCGACAGGGTGGGGATGAACCTTAAGGCTATGCTCATCATCATGCTGAGCTCATGGGCAAATCTTCTGACGAAGGGCACTTTCCTCATGAGCTCTTCCATACCGTCCGTAAGGGTGATAGTATCGGTGCACAGAGTCATCAGCGATGTTGCGCTTATAAGAAGCAGCAGCCTGAATGCCACATTGAAGGCCATCCGGGCACCCTGCTCCGTGATCTTCATGATCCCATAGGACCATATGACGTCACCGGGGGTGAAGAACAGATTGATCAGCACTGTCAGGCACAGGATGAACACCACCGCCTTCAGACCCCTGAGGACATAGCCCACGGGGATCTTTGAAAGGATGACGGCCGTTACCAGAAACAGCAGCGCCGCCACGTAGCCCCAGACGTTTTTCACCAGGAACAGGAAGATTATGTACAGAAGGGTACTCAGAAGCTTTGTCCTTGCGTCAAGACGGTGGATGACGGAATCTGTCGGATAGTACTGTCCGATGGTAATGTCTTTTATCATTTCTTGAATCTCCTCAGGATCTCTTCCGCCACCATTCCCGATGTATAGGGGGACGTATCGATGTCAATGCCTCTCTTTTTGAGCATCTCCAGGACCTGCTTGCTCTGGGGCACCTCAAGGGATATGCTCTCCAGGTACTCGCTGTCCGCGAAGACCTCTCCCGGAGTCCCGAAACGCACCATTTTCCCTTCCGAGAAAACCATGACCTTGTCGCAGTATTCCGCCACGTCATCCATGGAATGGCTGACCAGCAGGATACAGATGCCTAGATCGGTGTTCATGGTCTTGATCATTCTGAAGATCTCTCTTCTTCCCGCGGGATCCAGGCCGCTGGCGGGCTCGTCCAGTATCAGGATCTGGGGCTTCATGGCCACGACTCCGGCGATGGCTACTCTTCTCTTCTGTCCTCCCGACAGATCGAAGGGGCTCATATCCTTCACCTTTTCGTAATCGAGGCCCACGGTCTCTATGGACTGCTTCACAAGGAAATCGGTCTTCTCGTCATCGTATCCCAGGTTCCTGGGGCCGAAGCTCACGTCCTTGTATACCGTCTCCTCAAAGAGCTGGTACTCGGGATACTGGAAAACGATGCCGACACGCTTCACGATGTCCTTCATCGTGACATCCTTGCCGTTTATATCGATGCCGTTTACCACCACGGTCCCCCGGGTGGGTTTGAGAAGCCTGTTTATGTGCTGTATCATGGTGGACTTTCCGCTGCCTGTATGGCCGATGATCCCTATGAAATCGTGGGGACCCACGGTAAAGTTCACGTCCTCAATGGCAATGTGCTCGAACACGGTGCCTTCCGAATATATATGGGTAAGTCCCTTTACTTCAATCGACATAGCGCCTCCACCAACTGCTCCCCGGTCAGGGTATCCGTGGGAATATCAAGTCCTCCCTTTCTCAGGAGGGAACAGAGCCATACTATCTCGGGGGTATCCAGCCTGGCCCTGTGCAGCATGCTCACCTGGTTGAAGATATCGATGGGCTTTCCCTCGGCGATGATCTTTCCCTTCTCCAGGATCACGATGCGGTCCACGTCCGTGATCTCCTCCATGTAGTGGGTTATGAACACTATGGTCACGCCCTCGCGGTTGAGCTGGTGCATTATCTCGATGATATCCTCCCGCCCGGCGGGATCCAGCATTGCGGTGGATTCGTCAAAGATGATGCACCGGGGCTTCATGGCCAGCACTCCCGCTATGGCCACTCTCTGTTTCTGGCCTCCGGAGAGCTGGTGGAGCTTCTTGTCGCGGTATGCTCTCATGCTCACCGCCTCGAGGCTCTCGTCGATCCTCTTTCTGATCTCCGACGGCTCGATGCCCAGGTTCTCAGCGCCGAAGGCGACGTCGTCCTCCACGATGGTGGCCACCATCTGGTTGTCCGGGTTCTGGAACACCATGGCCACGTTCCTGCGGATATCTATTATATGTTCCTCGTCCTTCGTATTGATGCCGTCGACCCACACATCCCCTTCGGAGGGGGTGAGCAGACCGTTGAAGAGCTTGGAGAGAGTGGACTTGCCGCTGCCGTTGGGCCCGACGACAGCGAGGAACTCTCCCTCCCTGACCGTCATGGACACGCCGTCGATGGCCTTCGCCTCGGGATGCTCCTCCGGATCATACATGTACGATACGTTTTCGAGTTTGATAAAGGTTCTGTTTTCATCCATAGCACATACATTATAATGCAAAAGCGCCTGCTTATTGCAGCTTTTTGAATAAAATCGTACCGGGCGCCCGGCAGGTCCGGGGGGATAAACGAGAAAGCCGCCGGTCCTGATACCGGACCGGCGGCTTTCTTTGCTTAAATTATTGTTGATTATTCTTCCACGAGCTCGAGGATAGCTGTCTCCGCTCCGTCGCCCCTTCTGGTTCCGAGACGTACAAGACGGGTGTATCCGCCCTTTCTGTTCTCATATTTGGGTGCGATCTCATCGAACAGTTTGTACACTGTTGCTTCGTCATAGATATAGCTCAGAGCACGTCTCTTGGCTGCGAGATCATTCTTCTTGCCGAGGGTGATCATCTTGTCCACAAGACGCTTCGTTTCCTTTGCTCTGTAGACAGTGGTCTCGATCTTGCCGTACTTGAGGGTATCGGTAACGAGGCCGCGCAAAAGGGCTCTTCTCTGATCTGCTGTCTTTCCGAGTTTTCTGTAACCGGCCATTTTGTTTCTCCTTACTTTTCCTTATTCATCGCCATGTTTCAATGAAAGTCCCATATCAGCGAGGCGTTTCTTGATTTCATTGAGTGATTTCTTGCCCAGGTTCCTGACCTTGCTCATCTCTTCCTCCGTCTTGTTGACCAGCTGCTCCACGGTATGGATCTCAGCTCTTCTCAGACAGTTGTTGGAACGGACGGAGAGCTCCAGCTCTTCAATGGACATCTCCAGGACTTTCTCCTTGACGCTCTCTTCCCTCTCCACCATCAGGGACACGCTCTTCAGGTTCTCGTTGAGGTCGATGAACATCTGGAAATGATCATTGAGTATCTTGGAAGCGAGGGATACTGCTTCCTCCGGAGAGATGGTACCGTTGGTCCATACCTCAAGGGTAAGCTTGTCCAGATCGGTAACGTTTCCGACTCTGGTGTTCTCAACGGCGAACTTGACTCTCTTGGCGGGGGTGAAGATGGAATCGATGGGGATGGTGCCGATGGGCATGTCCTCCTTCTTGTTCTTCTCCACTGAATTGTATCCTCTGCCGTTCTCCACCACCATGCTCATTGAGAGCCTGGTGCCGCTCATAAGGGATGCGATGTGGGCATCGGGGTTCAATACCTCGATATCGGAATCACAGATAATATCTGCTGCGGTGACTTCCTTCTCGCCTGTGACGTCGATGGTCACCGTTTTCGTCTCATCACTGTAGTTCTTGAAGATCACCTTCTTGAGGTTAAGGATGATCTCGACTACATCCTCACTGACGCCCTCCAACGTAGAAAACTCATGGAGCACGCCATCAATCTTGACGCTGGTAATAGCGCTTCCGGGAAGGGACGAGAGCATCACCCTGCGCAGGGAGTTGCCCAATGTGGTCGCGTAACCTCTCTCGAGAGGCTCTACAACAAACTTCCCATAGGTCTTGTCATCACTGACATCGGTTATCTCAATACTCGGTTTTTGGAATTCTAGCATCATTTCCTCCAATTCTCTATTTTCAATACGTAACCGAAGCAGTTGTGCATTTTACTTCGAATACAGCTCGACGATAAGACGTTCTTCGATAGGTATATCAATGTTTGCTCTGGTCGGGGCTGTCAGTACGCTGCCTTCCATCTTGTTGAAATCAACGCTGAGGAAATCGGGAACGACTTTGTCCTGGTTGGCTTCCTGAAGTTCCTTGAACTTGGGTGACTTCATGGACTTTCCGGTGACTTCGATCTTGTCTCCTGCCTTTACCAGCAGTGAAGGAATGTTGACCTTCTTGCCGTTAAGGGTATAGTGATTGTGAAGCACGAGCTGGCGGGCTTCCTTTCTTGAAGAAGCAAAACCCATCCTGTAGACCACGTTGTCGAGACGGCTCTCGAGGATGATGAGAAGGTTCTCACCGGCCTGGCCGGGCTTTCTCTCAGCCATCTTGAAATATGAACGGAACTGCTTTTCGAGAACGCCGTAGATCCTCTTGACCTTCTGCTTTTCTCTGAGCTGCATACCGTACTCGCTCTGCTTGCCCATGGTCCTGCCATGCTGTCCCGGGGTGTTCTTTCTGCCGAATGTGGTTGTCGTGAGCGCGCACTTGGGAGAGTAGCATCTGTCGCCCTTCAGGAAGAGCTTCTGCTGTTCTCTGCGGCACAGCTTGCATGACGCATCTGTATATCTGGCCATATTATATGTTTACCTCCGTAAATGTTCTGTGTAAAATTATACTCTTCTTCTCTTGGGCGGTCTGCATCCGTTGTGGGGGATGGGGGTAACGTCCTTGATGGAAGTGACCTGGAGACCTGCTGTCTGCAGAGCTCTGATGGCGGCTTCTCTTCCGCTTCCAGGTCCCTTTACGAAAACGTCAACATACTGGAGACCGTTGTCCATGGCGAGCTTAGCCGCCTCTGCCGCTGCGGACTGTGCCGCATAGGGAGTGGACTTTCTGGAGCCCTTGAATCCGAGTTCTCCGGCGCTGGCCCAGCTTATAACGTTTCCGGCCGTGTCAGATAATGTGATTATAGTATTGTTGAAGGAGGCGCTGATATGTGCCTGACCCCTCTCTATATTCTTCTTGACCTTCTTTTTTCTGCCTTTGACTGATTGCTTTTTAGTAGCCATTTAATCCTCCTTAACCAAAGACCCGGTTATTTCTTAGACTTCCTGCCAACGGTCTTCTTGGGACCTTTTCTGGTTCTGGCATTCTGTTTTGTGTTCTGTCCGCGTACGGGCAGGTTTCTTCTGTGTCTGAGTCCTCTGTAGCAGCCGATCTCCTGAAGTCTCTTGATGTCGAATGCGATCTCACGCTTGAGGTCACCTTCAACGGAGTATTCACCGCTGTCGATGATGGTCCTCAGGGAGTTGATCTCACTCTCCGTAAGATCCTTTACTCTTGTGTCAGGATTGACGCCTGCTTCAGCAAGAATTTTGTTTGATAACACTCTTCCTATGCCGAAGATATAGGTAAGGCCTATCTCGACACGCTTTTCATTCGGCAAATCTACGCCGGCAATTCTCGCCATGTGATCTTGTTCCTCCGTGTAATTTAGATAAAAAACTTCTCTACGGTATTTCTACCTGGATATATCATTCAAGGGAAAACTAGACGCTTTCGCATCTCAGCCGCGTTTTCCCTGTATTTTCCTTAACCCTGTCTCTGCTTATGCTTAGGGTTCTGGCATATGACCATTACTTTGCCGTTTCTCTTGATGATCTTGCACTTTTCGCACATCGGCTTTACGCTGGGTCTAACTTTCATTTTATTTCCTCCTGATCAGTTTCGGTGATCTATCTTCCTTTTTCACGCCAAATTATCCTTCCCTTCTGCGGGTCATAGGCGGATATCTCCATCGTCACCTTGTCCCCGGGAAGTATCTTGATGTAATTCATTCTCAGCTTTCCGGATATGTGGGCCAGCACCTCGTAGCCGTTGTCCAGCATGACCCTGAAGGTCGTGTTGGGCAGCGCTTCCTTTACGATGCCTTCCACTTCAAAATAATCGCTCTTCCCCAATTAACACTCCTTATTTTTCTCATGAAGTTGCGGCAGTGCCTTTTCCAGTTCCTCCCGGATCACTTCGTCCTCCGGGAGGATCCCTTCGGATGCGAGTTCCGCGATGAGGGAACTGAAGGCGTTTGTCAGTCTTACGTGAAGTATCTTCTTTTTCTTGGGAGGACTTTCCCTCCTGTGTATCCCGTCTGAGAGATACACCCAGGGAGGCTCTGCCCTCAGTACCATCAGATATCTTCCCGCGTCATGTCCGCTGCGGGATATCACCACGCGTCCGGCCATCAGTCTGTCGGTCTTGGACATCAGTCCGCCCTCGTCAGTATTCTCGGTCCGTCCGAGGTGATGGCGACCGTGTTCTCGTAGTGGGCTGACAGGGTCCCGTCAGCCGTGGACACTTTCCATCCGTCGTCCGCGAGAACGGTATCCCATGTGCCGATGTTTATCATCGGCTCAATGGCGAGCACCATTCCCTTCCTGAGCCTTATCCCCGGTCTTCCCGTGTCATAGTTGGGCACCGAGGGCTCCTCATGCATCTTACGGCCTATGCCGTGTCCCACATAATCCCTGACGACTCCGTATCCGAAGCTTTCGGCATAGTCCCCGACTGCCTTGGATATGTCATTGAGTCTGTTTCCGTCCCTGCAGAACTCTATCCCTTCGAAGAAGCTCTGTCTGGTGACCTCGATGAGTTTTGCGGCTTCATCGCTGATCTTTCCCACCGGGAACGTCCTGGCCATGTCTCCGACAAAGCCTTTGTAGACCGCTCCGATGTCCACACTTATTATGTCCCCTTCTCTGAGTATGACCTTTCTGCTGGGTATACCGTGAACAATTACATCATTCGGTGATGCGCAAATGCTTCCTTTAAAACCATTGTATCCCAGAAAGGCCGGCTTTGCGCCCATGGACGTGATGGCTTCATAAGCTATCTCATCCAGCTCCTTGGTGGAGATGCCTGCTCTGACTGCTTTTTCGACCTCCCTGAGGGCGAGGGCGGTTATTCTTCCCGCCTCAGCCATCAGTTCGATCTCCTCAGCTGATTTTATCGTGATCATTGCACCCTACCTGAATTCATCCAGAACGGCGTATACATTCTCCGTGGTCTCTTCGATGGTTCCGTCTCCGTTGACCTGTCTGAGCAGGCCCTTCGCGGAATAGAAATCGGTAAGAGGCAGCGTCTTTTCCTTGTATTCCACCAGTCTGGCCGCGACCGTCTCCGCTTTGTCGTCATCTCTCTGGTAGAGCTCTCCTCCGCACTCATCGCAGATTCCCTCTTTCTTGGGAGGATGGTACTTCAGATTGAAGCTCGCCTGACAGCTGCGGCACAGCCTTCTGTTTGAGATGCGCTCGGTCAGTTTGTCGTAGTCGACCACCAGATCGAGAGCACAGTCAAGCTTTTCGCCGATCGCCTCGAGCGCTTCTGCCTGAACGATAGTTCTCGGGAAACCATCCAGCATGTATCCGCCCTTGCAGTCATCCTCGGCGATACGGTCCTTGACCATCTGTACAGTTACGTCATCCGGGACCAGAAGTCCCTTGTCCATGTACTCCTTGGCCTTGAGTCCAAGGGGCGTTTCTTCCTTGAGGTTCTTGCGGAAAATATCTCCGGTGGAGATATGGGCTATTCCGTAGCGCTCAACGATCTTACTTGCCTGGGTGCCTTTACCGGCTCCCGGAGGTCCCAACAAAACTATTTTCATGCTCCGCGTTCTTCCTTTCCGTATATTTTTATTTAAGGAATCCCTTGTAATTCCTGATAAGGAGCTGCTGCTCCAGCGCCTTTACGGTCTCCAGGGCCACGCCCACCATGATCAGAAGGCTGGTGCCGCCGAACTGAAGCGATATCTTCAGAAGGTTGCCCGCTATGATAGGTATGATGGCGATGACCACCAGGAAGAGGGCGCCGCTTATGGTCAGACGGTTCGATATCTTTCTGATGTATGTGGTTGTCGCCGCTCCCGGTCTGATTCCCGGAATGACACCGCCGTTCTGCTTGAGGTTGTTTGAGATGTCAAGCGGATTGAAGGTGATCATCGTATAGAAATACGAGAAGGCAATGATCAGCGCCACATAGATGACCGTCGTCCAGAATTTTCCCCAGCTCAGTGCGCTTGAAAGGGTGGCGAGCCATTTCGTCTTCGGGAAGAAGCTTGCCAGCGTCGACGGGAACATGGTCATGACAGAGGCGAAGATCACGGGGATAACGCCTGACTGGTTGACCTTCAGAGGCAGATGTGTGTTCTGTCCGCCGTAGATCTTCCTGCCGACAACTCTCTTTGCATATACGATGGGGATCTTTCTCGTTCCTTCGTTTACGGCTACGACTCCCACTACGCTGGCTGCTATGAACAGAAGGATGACCAGCAGCATGTAGATGGGGAACGTACCTGCCTTGATGCCGTCGATGATGTTGGTGATGCTCGTCGGTATCGAGGAAACTATTCCGAGAAAGATTATGAGGCTCACGCCGTTTCCGATGCCCTTCTCTGTGATGGATTCACCCATCCACAGAAGGAACGCGGTTCCGGCTGTGATGACCACGGTTACGAGTATCTTTACGAAGACCGTATTCTCGGTAAGGATGCTGCTCATGGAGAGCGTCGTTCCGAGTCCCTGTACCACAGCGAGGATAAGCGCCGCGTATCTGGTATAACGGGAGATCTTCTTTCTGCCCTCATCACCCTGCTTGGCCAGTCTCTCCAGTGCGGGGATGGCCACCGTCAGCAGGTTCATGATGATCGATGCGTTGATGTAGGGGGTGATACCCATTGCGAAGACCGTGAAGGTCTTCAGGTTGTCACCGGAAATAATATTGAACAGACCAAGCATGCTGTTGGATGCTATATACTCGGCAAGTACTTCCGTGTTGATATACGGAACGTAGATGTGGCTGCCGAGTCTGAATACGGCCAGCATCATTATGGTATAAAGTATCCTTTTCCTTAAATCAGGTACCTTCCAAGCATCTTTAATTGTCTGAATCATAGATTATTCCTCGACTTTTCCGCCTGCTGCCGCGATTGCTTCCGCCGCGCCCTTGCTGGCGGCAATGCCCTTGAGGGTGACGGCTACATTGAGCTTTTCGTTTCCAAGGAGAACCTTGACGCCGTCAAACCTGTTCTTTACAAGGCCCTTTGCCTTGAGTTCCTCTACCGTGATGACGGATCCGTTCTCAAAGCCGTTGAGCTTGTCAAGGCTTATCGTTGCGATGTCCTTTCTGTAACGGTAGTTGGAGAATCCTCTCTTGGGCAGCTGCCTGGTCATAGGCATCTGGCCGCCCTCGAAGCCGATCCTTACTCCGCCGCCTGAACGGGAATTCTGTCCGCCCTGACCTCTGCCGGCGGTCTTGCCCTGTCCGGTCGCGGTTCCTCTGCCCTTGCGGACAGGCTTTGTATTGCTGCCCTTAGGAGCTTTTAAATCATGAAGTCTCATCTGCAGCCCTCCTATATCTCTTCAACGTCGAGCATGAAGCCGATCTTCTGGATCGTTCCGCGCACTGCGGGGCAGTCCTTGAGGATAACGGACTGATGAAGCTTTCTGAGTCCGAGAGCTTCAACGATCTTGCGCTGTTCCTTGTTTCTGCAAATCATGCTCTTTACAAGTGTGATCTTCAACTGTTTTTCCTTTGCCATTTATCTCACACTCCTTACTTTAAGATCTCTTCAACGGTCTTGCCGCGCTTTGCGGCGACCATCTGAGCATTCACCAGCTCGCCGAGTCCGGTAAGAGTCGCCTTTACCACGTTGGTGGCGTTGTCGCTTCCGATGGACTTACAGCGGATATCCTGGATGCCCGCGAGCTCAAATACGGGACGGGCTGCTCCGCCGGCGATGATTCCGGTACCTTTTGCAGCCGGCATGATCAGAACTCTGCCTGCTCCGAAACGTCCTACTGTGGCGTGGGGAACGGTGGTGCCCTCAACGGGAACAGTGATCATGTTCTTTCTGGCGTCCTGCATTCCCTTTCTTATCGCTTCGGGGACCTCGATGGCCTTGCCGATGCCGACTCCCACGTGGCCGTTCTCGTCACCTACGACGCACAGGCATGAGAAACGCATGTTCTTTCCGCCCTTGACGGTCTTGGTGACTCTGTTGATCTTGACGACCGTTTCCTTTAATTCCATATCTCCGGGATTGAACTTTACAAACATTTCCTGCTCCCCCTTATATTTCCAGTCCGGCTTCTCTGGCCGCATCCGCAAGAGCCTTGATCTTTCCGTGATAGATATATCCGGCACGGTCAAAGAGCGCTTCCTTGATACCGAGATCAAGGGCCTTTTCGGCTATGTTCTTGCCGACAGCCTTTGCAGCTTCGATGTTCGAGGTGCTCTCGAGATCTGCTGCAAGAGCCTTAGATGATGAAGCAGCCAGTGTCCTGCCCTGGGTATCATCGATGATCTGGGCATAGATGTAACGGTTGCTTCTGAATACACACAAACGAGGTCTCTCGGGAGTGCCGTTGATCGTATTGCGGATTCTCTGATGTTTCTTTGTTCTGATCGCATTCTTATCAGGTTTGCTAAGCATTCTGAACTACACTCCTTTCTATTTACCTGTTTTTCCTTCTTTGATCCTGATATACTCACCGGCATATCTTACGCCCTTGCCCTTGTAAGGCTCGGGGCTGCGGACCTTCTTGATGTTGGCAGCGTGCTCGCCGACCTTCTGGAGGTCGATGCCGCTGACCGCGATCTTGGTGGTTCCTTCCACCGTGGTGGTGATCCCCTCGGGATCCTCTATCTCAACGGGATGTGAATAACCCAGGTTGAGAACCAGCTTGTTGCCTTCCTTTGCCGCTCTGTAACCGACTCCCACGATCTCAAGATTCTTTGTGAATCCGTTGGTGACTCCGATGACCATGTTGGAGATGAGCTTTCTTGTAAGGCCGTGCATGCTCTTGTGGAGCTTGTCTTCGCTGGGTCTTGCTACAGTAAGGACTCCGTCCTTCTGCTCTATGATCATATCTTTGCTGATCGCCTGCTTAAGTTCGCCCTTCGGTCCCTTTACGGTGACCATGCCGTCCTCGGCCTTGATCTCTACTCCGGCGGGAATCGTTACAGGCATTCTACCAATTCTTGACATGTTGCCTCCTATCCTATCCACTACCAGACGTAGCAGATAACCTCTCCGCCTACATTATTCTGACGGGCTTTCTTGTCAGTCATGATGCCCTTGGATGTTGAAAGGATCGCGATGCCCAGTCCGTTGAGGACCTTGGGAACGTCTTCCTTCGGAACATATATCCTGAGTCCCGGCTTTGAGATCCTCTTGATGCCTGCGATGACTCTTGAATCACCCTCGCCGTACTTCAGTGTGACTTCGATCATGCCCTGCTTGTCGTCTTCGATGCACTTGAAGTCCTTTATATATCCTTCTTCCAGCAGAATCTCTGCAATGGCCTTTTTGATGTTGGAAGAGGGAATCGTTACAGTAGCATGCTTCGCACTGTTTGCGTTTCTAATTCTTGTAAGCATATCCGCTATGGGGTCTGTCATAACCATTCTTTATGCTTATCCTCCTTCTTATACTGTGTTGATTTCTCTGTTTACCAACTTGCCTTCTTAACGCCGGGGATCTCTCCCTTATATGCCAGTTCTCTGAAGCAGATTCTGCATATACCGTATTTTCTCAGGTAGGCATGGGGCCTCCCGCAAATCCTGCATCTCGTGTATGCTCTGGTCGAAAACTTCGGTTCGCGCTGCGCTTTGGCTATCATTGATTTCTTTGCCATAATATCCTCCTTATGCTCTCACGAAGGGCATACCGATCTGGGTAAGGAGCTCCAGGGCTTCCTCATCGGTCTTTGCGCTCGTAACGAAAACGATATCCATTCCCCTGATCTTGTCGATCTTGTCGTAGTTGATCTCGGGGAACACCAGCTGTTCCTTCAGTCCGAGGGCATAGTTGCCTCTTCCGTCGAAGCTGGATGTGGGGACTCCTCTGAAGTCGCGGATACGGGGGATGGCGATGTTCATCAGTCTGTCTGCGAACTCGTACATACGCTCGCTGCGGAGGGTCACCTTTGCCGCTATGGGCATTCCCTTACGAAGCTTGAAGTTGGATACCGACTTCTTTGCCTTTATCTCCAGAGGCTTCTGGCCTGTGATGATAGTGAGCTCGTTGATGGCGGATTCCATTGCCTTGGCATTGTCCTTGCAGTCGCCGAAACGCATGTTGACGACGATCTTCTCGAGACGGGGGATCTGCATCACGTTCTCATAACCGAACTTTTCCTTGAGAGCCGGTACAGCTTTGTTGATGTATAATTCTTTTACTCTGTTCATTTACCGTCTCCTACTCGTCAAAAGTTTCGCCGCACTTCTTGCAGTAGCGAACTTTCTTTCCGTTTTCCAGGACTTTATGGCCGGTCCTGACGCCTTTTCCGCATTTCTCGCAGTAGAGCAGAACGTTGGAAGCATCGATGGATCCTTCGATATCGATGATGCCTGCCTGCTGCATCTGCTGGGTGGGCTTCATGTGCTTCTTGCGCATGTTGATGCCCTCTACGATGACTCTGTTCTGTTTCGGGAGGACCTTGAGGATCTTGCCCTTGTTGGACTTGTCCTTGGCACGGTTACCCGAAATGACTACTACTGTATCTCCTGTTTTAACGTGCATAAGATTCCTCCTTAAAGAACCTCGGGTGCCAGTGACAGTATCTTCATGAACTCCTTGTCTCTGAGCTCACGGGCCACCGGTCCGAATATACGCGTGCCTCTGGGGGTCTTGTCATCCCTGATGATAACGGCCGCATTCTGGTCAAATCTGATATAGCTTCCGTCGGCACGTCTGATGCTGTTGACGGTCCTTACCACAACAGCCTTGACGACGTCGCCCTTCTTAACTGTTCCGCCCGGAGCGGCACTCTTAACCGCGCATACGATGATGTCGCCTACGCTGGCATATCTTCTTCTAGAGCCGCCGAGGACCTTGATGCATAAAAGCTCTTTAGCGCCGGTATTGTCGGCTACCTTCAAGCGAGTTTCCTGTTGAATCATTTCTTCCTCCTATGCTGCCTACTTAGCCTTCTCGACTATCTCGACAAGCCTCCAGCGTTTATTCTTGCTCAGCGGTCTGGTCTCCATGATCTTCACGGTATCGCCCATGCCGCACTCGTTGTTCTCATCATGAGCCATGTACTTGGTGGTCTTCTTGACCCTCTTGCCGTACTTCTCATGGTTCACCATGGTCTCGATTGCCACTACGATGCTCTTGTCGCCCTTGTCGGAAACGACCTTGCCGATCTTGACTTTTCTTCTTGCTCTTTCTTCCATGTATCTCACCCCTGCTTACGCATTGACTGCGCCAAGTTCCTTTTCGCGCAATACTGTTTTAACTCTGGCGTAATCACGCTTTACCTGCTGGATCCTGAGAGGATTCTCCAGCTGACCGGTGGCATGCTGGAAACGCAGATTGAAAAGCTCTTCCTTTAAACTCTTGAGTTCGTTCTGAAGCTCCTGAGTCGACTGATTTCTGAGTTCACTGGCCTTCATTACGCTTCACCGCCTTCTTCTCTCATAATGAACTTTGTCTTGATGGGAAGCTTGTGCTGTGCGAGCCTCATTGCTTCCTTTGCGGTCACGGGATCGACTCCCGCCAGCTCGAACATTACTCTGCCGGGCTTGACGACCGCTACCCAGTATTCGGGTGAACCCTTACCGGAACCCATACGTGTTTCGGCAGGCTTCTTGGTGATGGGCTTGTCGGGGAAGATCTTTATCCAGACCTTTCCGCCTCTCTTGATGTACCTGTTGATGGCAACACGGGCAGCCTCTATCTGGTTGGACTTGATCCAGCCGGGCTCCAGTGCCATCAGACCGTACTGACCGTATGTGATGGTATTCCCGCGGGAAGCCTTACCGGTCATTCTGCCGCGGTGTACTCTTCTGTACTTTACTCTTTTAGGCATTAACATGATTAGTAATCCTCCTTACCGGCCTTAGTTCTGGTGCTTTGCGGGCAGAACCTCGCCCTTGTTGATCCAGACCTTTACGCCGACCTTTCCGTATACTGTATCTGCCTCGGCTGTGCCGTAGTCGATATCAGCTCTGAGCGTCTGAAGAGGAACGTTTCCTTCACTGTAGGACTCGCTCCTGGCTATCTCAGCGCCGTTGAGACGTCCGGAGCACTTTGTCTTGATGCCCTCGGCTCCGCCCTTCATGGCTCTGGAGATGGCCTGCTTCATGGCTCTTCTGAAAGCGATACGCTTCTCGAGCTGCGCCGCGATGTTCTCGGCCACCAGCTGAGCGTCGCAGTCGACGTTCTTGACTTCCATGATATTGATGGAGACCTGCTTGCCGGTCATCTTCATTATCTCTTTACGCATGGCTTCAACGCCTGATCCGTTTCTGCCGATGATCCTTCCGGGCTTTCCGGAATAGATGTACAGGACGACCTTGTTGGCGCTTCTCTCGATGTCTACCTTGGAGACGCCTGTCGTGTACTGTGTCTTCTTCACATACTCACGTATTTTATGATCTTCTACGAGTAAGTCTGCGAAATCTCTGTTCTTGGCGTACCACTTCGATGACCATTCATCGATGACGCCTACTCTTAATCCGTGCGGATTTACCTTCTGACCCATTTATCAGACTCCCTCCTTATGCTCTTTCCTTTAAAACTACGCTGAGATGAGAACTTCTCTTGAGGATGATGGATCCCTGTCCCCTTGAACGGGCCTTCATTCTCTTCATGATGGGTCCCTCATTCGCCCAAACTTCGCTTACATAAAGCTTCTCGGGTCTCATATAGTGATTGTTCTCAGCATTTGCCGCTGCGCTCTTGACTACCTTCTCGAATGCTCTGGCGGGCTTGTTGTTGGTTATACGCAGGATGGCCAGCGCTTCATTGAGGTTCTTTCCTCTGATCAGGTCTGCCACACGCTTTGCCTTGAGAGGCGATACGCGGATGTACTTGGCTGTTGCTGTTGCTTTGATCTCTTCCATTTTGTGCCTCCCTTACCTGCCGCCGGTCTTCTTCTCGCCGGCGTGGCCTCTGAATGTTCTGGTGGGAGCGAATTCTCCGAGCTTGTGGCCGACCATATCCTCGGTCACGAATACGGGAACGTGCTTCCTGCCGTCATGAACTGCTATCGTATGTCCGACGAACTGAGGGAAGATCGTGCAGTCCCTTGACCAGGTCTTTACGACCATCTTCTCGTTGGCGTTGTTCATATCTTCTATTCTCTTAAGAAGTCTTTCATCGACATACGGACCTTTTTTCGTAGATCTGCTCATATAGTCTTACCTCTTTACTTGTTTCTTCTTCTGACGATGTACTTGTCGGAAGGATTGTTTTTCTTTCTGGTCTTATATCCGAGCGCGGGCTTGCCCCAGGGTGTGCTCGGAGCGGGACGTCCGACAGGAGCTTTACCTTCTCCTCCTCCATGGGGATGGTCGTTAGGATTCATGACGGATCCTCTTACAGTCGGCCTGATTCCCATGTGGCGCGTTCTGCCGGCTTTGCCGTAATTGATGTTCTCGTGATCGAGGTTACCGACCTGTCCGATGGTGGCTCTGCATTCCTTGCGGATCATCCTCATCTCACCGGAGGGCAGTCTCAGTGTGACGTAATCGCCTTCCTTTGCCATCAGCTGGACGAACGCTCCTGCGCTTCTTGCCATCTGGGCACCCTTGCCGGGCTTCATCTCGATGTTGTGGATGATGGTACCTACGGGGATGTTCTCCATGGGCAGGCAGTTGCCGACCTTGATGTCGCTCTCGGGACCGGAAACGACGGTGTCTCCTACCTTGAGTCCGAGAGGAGCGATGATGTAGCTCTTTGCTCCGTCAGCGTAGAAGAGCAGCGCGATGTATGCGTTCCTGTTGGGATCGTACTCGATCGCATTGACCTTTGCGGGCACATTGTCCTTGGTCCTCTTGAAATCTACGATTCTGTAGCGCTTCTTGGCTCCGCCGCCTCTGTGACGGACGGTGATGCGGCCGTTGACGTTTCTTCCGGCCATCTTGTTCTTCTTTGAAAGAAGAGACTTCTCGGGAGTGGTCTTTGTGACTTCCTCGAATGTTGAAACGGTCATACCCCTTAAACCGGGAGTAGTCGGTTTATATTTTCTGATTCCCATTACCGTGAATTCCTCCTAAATTACATGCCTTCAAAGAACTTGATCTCTTTGCTGTCAGCACTGAGAGTAACAACGGCTTTCTTCCAGTCCGGTCTCTTGCCTTCCGTGCGGCCCATTCTCTTGAGCTTTCCGTCATAGTTCATGGTGTTGACCTTGACTACCTTTACCTGGAAGAGCTCTTCGACAGCATCCTTGATCTGATACTTGTTGGCCTTTTTGCTGACTTCGAAAGCGTACTTCTTTTCCTGCGCGTCCATCATTGAACGTTCGGTGATTATCGGTCTGATGATGATATCCTGAGCTGACATTAGCAATATACCTCCTGGATTTTCTCAAGGGACGCCTTCGTGATGATCATGTTGTCGTAAAGCAGCATGTCGTATACGTTCAGAGTTCCGACTGTGGTGCAGTCAGCTCCGGGGATGTTGGATACCGACTTGTATACGTTCATGTCATTCTCGGGAAGGACCACGAGAGCCTTCTTGACCTTGAGGCTGTCGAGGACCTCGACCATCTGCTTGGTCTTGGGAGCTTCGAAGCTCAGCTCGTCGAGGACGAACAGCTCCTTGTCCGCTGCCTTGGCAGAGAACACGCTCTTCATGGCCAGGCGTCTTACCTTCTTGTTAACATGCTGTGAATAGTCGCGGGGTTTGGGCGCGAACGCGACTCCGCCGTGATGCCATACGGGGTTCCTGGAAGAACCGACCCTGGCTCTACCCGTTCCCTTCTGTCTCCAGGGCTTTCTTCCGCCGCCGGAAACCTCTGCTCTGGTCTTGGCGCTCTGGGTGCCCTGACGCTGATTTGCCAGATATGCGACTACTGTCTGATGAACGGCTGCCTCATTCGGTTCGATACCGAAGATCTCGTCTGAGAGATCGACATTGCCGACTACTTCGCCTTTAGTGTTTAAAACATCGTACTTCATTGTGTCTCCTCCTTACTTTGCCTTAACAGCATCTGTCAGGTAAACGACAGAACCGTTTGAGCCCGGGACAGCGCCCTTGATAAGGATCATGTCATTTTCCGCGTCAACCCTTACGACAGTGATGTTCTGGACCGTAACGTTGACATTTCCCATGTGT
Organism: uncultured Eubacteriales bacterium; assembly: GCA_902796565.1. Taxonomy (GTDB): domain Bacteria; phylum Bacillota; class Clostridia; order Eubacteriales; family Anaerofustaceae; genus RUG14186. The sequence continues at coordinate 17,909 of CADBPP010000226.1, forward strand.
CCGGGGAGCTTCTTTCCCTTGAATACTCTGCTGGGATCGGATGATGCTCCGTGGGATCCCACCGCCCTGTGATACTTTGAACCGTGAGCCATGGGTCCTCTGTGCTGACCGTAGCGCTTGATAACGCCCTGATATCCCTTACCTTTGCTTACGCCGTGGATATCGATCTTGTCTCCCTCTGCAAAGATATCAGCCTTGACCTCGTCGCCGGCTGCCAGTGTGCAGTCCTCAAGCTTGAATTCCTTGAGCCTTCTCAGGGGGGTTACGCCCGCCTTTGCGAAGTGGCCCTTGAGGGGCTTGGTAACATTCTTTTCCTTGATCTCGCCGAATGCGAGCTGTACTGCGTCATATCCGTCTGTCTCAGCGGTCTTTACCTGAGTTACCTTGCAGGGTCCGGCCTGAAGGACAGTTACGGGGATCACGACGCCCTCGGGCGTGAAGATCTGTGTCATGCCCACTTTTTTAGCAATGATTGCCTTTTTCATTTCTTCCTCCATTAGCGGATCGCTCTTTTTTGAGAGCGGTCATAATTTTTATTATTTGATCTCGATATCTACGCCCGCGGGCAGATCGAGATGCATCAAAGCGTTGATTGTTTCAGGTGTGGGATCTGTGATCTCGATGAGTCTCTTGTGAGTACGCATCTCGAACTGTTCTCTGGAGTCCTTGTACTTGTGTACAGCCCTGAGGATGGTGACCACTTCCTTCTGTGTGGGAAGGGGGATGGGTCCGCTCACCTGAGCTCCGCTCCTTCTTGCCGTGTCAACGATCTTCGTTGCGGCCTGATCCATGACCTGATGGTCGAAAGCCTTGAGTTTGATTCTCATCTTCTGATTAGCCATATAAACCTCCTGTTTGACATAGCGGTCTTGACTTTGGACACCGTGCCGGGTGTTCCACTAACCCTTACCGTTTTGAGCACATGTCCAACCGCTCCATTCTTGATGGCGCTGGCTCCGCGGAAATTCCCTGCCCGGCGGCAGCAACCTCCCGCATCATCGCTCTTTCAGAACTGCAGTCAAAGCGCAGCAAAATGCACCGCGATTTGTCGCAGCCTTTAAATAATACTAGAAAAAGTCCATATTGTCAAAGCTTTTTTGGCTTTTTTTAATTTTTTTGCGCCATCGGGAAGATCGGAGGCCGATATGGCGTTTTCAGCGGGTATTTTTTTGTATCGGCTCTTTTCAAAACAAAAAAATCGCCTCACTTTGCGTAAAAACCGGGCTCCCGCGCCCCTCCCGGCGGGACGGACGGCTCATGGAAAAATTTATACTTTTATAATATCCCAGGAAGCGGGAATACTATATAATATGTATATATGACCAAGGAGGCATCATTTATATGAAAAAGTTCATTCAGGAATTCAAGGAATTTGCCGTCAAGGGCAATGTAATGGATATGGCAGTCGGCATCATCATCGGCGGAGCGTTCACCGCCATCGTGACGTCCCTCGTCAATGACATCATTTCTCCCCTCATCGGAGTGCTGGTCAAGATGGACTTCAATGAACTCACCGCCACGATCCTCGGAGTGGAAGTCAAGTACGGTGCGTTCATCATGGCCGTCGTAAACTTCCTCATCGTGGCCCTGGTCCTCTTCTCCATCATAAAAGCCATGAACAAGGCTTCCGAACTGGTGAAGAAGAAGGAGGAGGAAGCGCCGGAGGCGCCCACCACGAAGGTGTGCCCCTACTGCAAGAGCGAGATCGCGATCGACGCGACCCGCTGCCCCCACTGCACCAGCGAACTGTAAGCGGATTTTTCCGGGCCGGCAAACGCCGGCCTTTTCCTTTTTTGCCTGTTTTTTCCGGGGATATGAATATCATATCGAGCGTCATTTTTTCAAATATCGTCCTGCGTCTGAAAATGCCTGCCGGAGCGTTTCTCCGACTCGGTTTATTTTATAAGGTCATCCGATCATATACTTATATATATAAGGCCGGCCCAGGGAGCCTCAGTGCCCTTTGGGGCACATATCCTTTCATCTGTCCATAAACTGTTTGCAATTGGGCCTGTGCGATGTTAAAATGTGAATGGATATTTTTTAGTCCAAATAATTGCTTTCAAAAATTAGGAGGAAAAAATGAAGAAAGTATTAGCACTTCTGGTCGCAGTTCTGCTGGTATTCTCATTCGCAGCATGCGGACAGCAGAAGACCGAAGCCAAGACTTACAAGGTAGGAGTCACCATTTATCAGTTCGATGACAACTTCATGACCCTTTACCGTAACGAGATGGAGGCCTATTTCAAGAGCCTCGAGACCGATGCCGTCAAGTATGACGTCACCATCATGGACGCCGCCAACGACATGGCGACTCAGGTAGAGCAGGTCAACACCTTCATCGCTCAGGGAGTGGACGTCCTGATCGTCAACCTCGTTCAGACTTCCAGCGCCGAGCAGGTCACCAACCTCGTTCAGGAAGCCGGTATCCCCTGCGTTCTCATCAACCGTGAGCCCGCCGAGGAATTCATCGGAGAGAACATGTGCTACGTCGGAGCTGACGCACGTCAGAGCGGAACCTATCAGGGTGAGATCGTTGCTGAGCTCGAGAACAAGGGCGACATCAACGGAGACGGCGTTGTCAAGTACATCATGATCATGGGCGACCCCGAGAACACTGACGCTCAGTACAGAACAGAGTACTCCGTAAAGGCTCTCCAGGATGCAGGCATCACAGTTGAGTGTCTCTTCCAGCAGACCGGTAACTGGGCACAGGATCAGGGACAGGAGCTCGTTGCCAACGCGCTCGCAAGCTTCGGCAATGACATCGAAGTCGTATTCTGCAACAACGACGCTATGGCTCTCGGAGCATTCCAGGCCATCCAGGGCGCCGGCAGAACAGTCGGTACCGACATCTACCTCCTCGGAGTCGATGCTCTTACCGAGTGCTGCCAGATGGTCCTCGACGGAACCATGACCGGAACCGTTCTTAACGACCACATCGCACAGTCCCACGCCGCGGTAGACGCAGCTATCGCTTATCTTAACGGAGAGACCGTTGAGAAGTACATCTGGGCCAACTACACCAAGGTCACCGCTGAGAACGCTCAGGAGATCCTGGACATCCTTCAGTAATCGATCACAGTAAACTTTTAAACGAGATTGCGTGCACAGCGTGCACGCAATCCCTTTTTAAAGAAGCATCAGAAAGGACACACAAATGTCTGAATACCTGTTGGAGATGACTGACATCTCAAAAGCATTCCCCGGAGTCCAGGCCCTGGACAAGGCCTGCCTGAGGCTCCGTCCCGGTACCGTCCACGCCCTAATGGGTGAAAACGGAGCCGGTAAATCGACTCTGATGAAGTGCCTCTTCGGAGTTTATACCCGCGACAGCGGAAACATACTGTATAACGGGGAACCCCTCGTCGTACACAATACCCATGATGCCCTGACAAAGGGTATCGCCATGGTGCAGCAGGAACTGCAGCCGATACCGGACCGCTCCATCGCGGAGAACATCTACTGCGGCAAGTATCCGGTAAAAAGATTTCTCGGGCTGAAATTCGTGGATCACAAGAAGATGTACGAGGATACCCAGGAGCTTCTTGACAGACTCAACATGCCCTTCGACGCGAAGCAGAAGCTCGGGACGCTGTCCGCATCCCAGATGCAGCTTGTCGAGATCGCAAAGGCTGTCTCAAACAATGCTAAAGTCGTAATCATGGACGAGCCCACCTCCTCTCTTTCCCTGAAGGAAGTGGACACGCTTTTCGATATAATCCGCACCCTCAGGGACCAGGGCTGCGGGATCATCTATATCTCCCACAAGATGCAGGAGATACTGGAGATCTCCGACGAGGTCACCATAATGCGTGACGGCCAGTACATAGGGACATGGCCCGCTTCCGAGCTCTCTACCGATGATATAATCACCAGGATGGTCGGAAGGGAACTGACTAACCTGTACCCGCCCAAGATCAGCGATCCCGGGGAGGTGGCCTTCGAAGTCTCAGACTTCACCTCCATCGATCCCAGGAGCTTCAGGGACGTCTCCTTCTCCGTCAGAAAGGGCGAGATCCTCGGAGTCGGAGGCCTCGTGGGAGCACAGCGCACCGAGCTGATGGAAGCGATCTTCGG